>BQIY01000160.1 GCA_021604265.1 Nitrospirales bacterium | reverse complement strand
CGATGGAGAACTGTCCGATGTTTTGCGCTGGGTTACGGTCACGCACACGCAACGGTGGCATGCGCATCGGCACACGGCGGGGACCGGCCCGGTGTATCAAGGGCGATTCAAGTCCTTTCCTATCCAGGCAGACGAGCATTTTCTCACGGTGGTGAGATATGTCGAGCGGAATGCGCTTCGGGCCAACTTGGTCCGTCGAGCCGAAGAGTGGCAATGGTCGAGCCTGTGGCGTCGAAATCAACAAGAAGGCTCCATCAAGCAGGTTCTGAGTCGCTGGCCAGTGGACCGCCCTCGTCAGTGGGTGGCTCAGGTGAATCAACCCGAGACGGCGTCGGAGTTAGAGGCATTGCGAACGAGTGTGCTGCGAGGGCGGCCATTTGGGAACGAACGCTGGGTGAAACGCACCGCGAAGCGACTAGGCCTGAACTCTACATTACGAGACCGTGGGCGTCCCCGAGAGAAGTAAAGACTCCCGACCCCTTTTATCGAACAAGCGGTTGCCACACAGTCCGCGCCCTACGCACAAATAACTGGCGAGAAAACGGAGAATGTCTCGTGAGAAATACGCCTTACTAGAGCCTAAGCGTTTCGAAAGGAGATATCTAGTGAAAAGCTATTCGAAAAGTGTGTGTATCGATGCTTCAGCCGAGACTGTGTACCGAGCATTAACAAGCGAACTTGGGGGCTGGTGGACGACGGCCGCCGAAGATGCATCCTTGGTCGGGACGGAATTTGTTGTTCGCTTCGGAGAGACATTTAATCGCATCAAGGTTGAAATGCTCGACCTAAATCGCGAAGTACGCTGGCGTGTGGTCGAGCAATATCATGCATCCGACAAGCTTACGCGACATGACGAGTGGAATGGGACATCTATGGTATGGCGCATCACCCCCAATTCAGAAAGCCGCGTCAATCTTGATTTCCAGCATGATGGACTCGTGCGAAGCGGGGTGGGATCACTTTTTAAGGGCAAGTATTAAACTATACGCTGAGACCGGGCAAGGCCAGCCATTTCAGCACCAGTAGTCTCAATTGGCGCACCACAAGATATTAGAGAAAAGGCCGGCAGCTCTGCCGATGAAAGGCGCTGCCTATCTCAAGGCTGGTAATTGGAGAGGTTTTAAGCACTCTAGAAGCAAACTGCAAGTGGTCCATGCTTCACATCCCCTTTCCCATCCTGAGCAAGTCTTTTTTGTGTGAGCATCTTTTCTTGCTGATAGTAGTCGTTGAGTTGAGCAAAAATCTGACCGTGGTGGGCTGTGAGCAAGGCCTGTCTGAATCAAATTGGTCCATTCGTATTCAATATGAGCAATTCGAGAAGCATAGGAAATATGAACATCGGCGCTAGCACATTTCCATTCATATAGGGATGGGCCGGGGAATGAAGCATACGAGAACCGAGTCAACATTAAGAAACAAGCGACTTAACCTCTTTTCTCAGACAACACCCTTCTAGCTTTTATGTAAAAAGCCAGAAGGGTTATCTTTCAGCTCAATACTCCACATGTAAAATAGGAGCTTTCTTTTTTCTTCCGTTATAGGAATCTGCTTCTCGATGACCGCTACCATTAATAATGAATGCAAGGCTATTATTGGCCATCCATCCTGGACGATTCACGATTTCTTGCACAATGGCAGCAAGGTTAGGTGTACGTTGGTCAAATCCGGCAGCTCCAATGGTATTCCATACAGGCGTTTCCCAATCAACGCGAGCTGAGGTCAAAGGTCGTGTAGAAATATAGTGTCTCTGCCTATCGAACTCAGGAGCATTATCATGGGCTTGTCCTTGAATGCGAAAGTTCGCACGGGTTTTTCCTTTTTCATCCACTGTGAACTGAATATACGCATGTTTGATCGTCGCGCCCTGTGGAATGTTGATTTCTTGAAAGCGAATGCCAACATTTTTATCTCCTAGATCTAAGTCGAAACTTGTACGTTGGATCTTTCCGGAGTCCGACTCTTCGGCGTCATCGCTCGAAGCTGTAACCTGGCTGGTTAATATTTTTCCTTCAGGCGTTGGTTCTGCCGCATTCGTGGTAAAAGTTAAACTCTCAGAAGTCGCCGTATTTCCCTCTTGATCAGTTGAGCTGACTTGATACTGGTACACAGTAGAGTGTTGCAAGCCGGTCAACGTCACACTATGTACGGTGAGGAGATTTCTACTCGTTGGTGTATCCGTATAGGTGTTCTGGAGTCCGTATGCCACGGTTGAGTCAGCGGCTTCATCGGTATTCCAAGTAATAGTTGCTGAATTGTCAGTGATATTTGTAACTTGTATGTTTGAAAGGACGGGAGGCGTTGTATCGCCAGACGGAGACCAATCCTCTGGTCGAGGGTTGGTACTATTCAGATACTCTTCAAGATTGGTATACCCATCAATGTCTGCATCCTGAACTCCGTCGGAGGCATCATTCGGGTCAAATGCATACACGTGTTCCCAGCTATCAGGCATGCCATCCTGATCGGTATCTGTCGGCGGCGTACCGTTGTTGACAATCGGCCATCCATCCGACCCAATAGGGTCGGAAATGCCGTGTTGGGTATAGTCGCTGGGTGTTAAATACCGTTCACAATAGGGGCCGTAACAACGACTGAGGGAGGGGGCATCGATGATCCGTCCGGTCCCTGTTTTCACTTCAGCGACAATACGCTTATCGACGGCATCGGGTCGAGCGAAGTAGGTGCCATCAGGGGAGACGCCATGTTTCGCCCCAGCCTGTTGGAGCACGACATCGTAGGCTTCGCAATTGGTGAGAGAGTCACAACTGTGCGTGGTAATGGTTGGCGCAGGATGTTTGCTTAATGTTTGTATGGGGTGACTCCGTGGTTTGACGACTAACAGCTCGTCCAGATCGTTTGTGGGACGATTGGGGCCGATGTTGTCTTTGAGGTAGAGCTCAATCCCATAGCCCGTTTCTTCTTTTGCTGAGATCATGTAGTGCCCGGGGCGAGAGCTTGGGCCTGGTTTGAAATAATTGCCGACATAGTTGATGGTTGAAATATTATGTTTGTCGGTTGTTTGAGACCCGGACCACATTGGGTTGTACATGACGTTGTTGACGACTTGGGCAATGCCACTAGCTTTAATCAGAGGATTTCTCGCCCCATTATGTGCAAAAAGGTTGTGGTGGAAGGTGATGTTTTTGGGGCCTGAGCCTCTGTCGTAGTCGCCATCCCCATTCAAATCGATTCCTCCGCCCACAAGCGCGCCAAAGCTGTGCCCGTGAATAGGGTCAAAGCTGCCATCACAACGTTCCGGTTCGTTCAGCACATCATTGTGAGTCGAACACATCAGGCCTTCGGAAATGACATTCCATTGGTAGGTGACATCGTGCGCATCGTACCAAATAATCACCAGTTCGTCGGTGGACCAGCTAAAGGAACAGTGATCGATGATAATATTGTGGGGTTTGATGGTCGGGTTGCTATTAGCAATAGTGACGCCGCGTCCGTTTTCGGTTCCTTGCGGTGAGGGCCCTGGCCGTGAGCGGAGATAACGAATGATGACCTCATGGGTCCAGATTTCGATCGGCGCTTTCGTGTTATTTTTATTTCGTAAGGTAATGCCATCACCGGGGGCTGTTTGACCGGCAATGGTGATAAAGGGATTGGTAATAACGATAGGCGAATCAAATTCGATGGTACCACCGATTCGAAAAATACACGTTCGCGGCCCGGACGCCTCGGCACAGGCGCGCAAGCTCCCTGCCCCCCGGTCATTGAGATTGGTCACGAGATGGACGGTCCCGCCACGCCCGCCAACGGCCTGTGCGCCAAAGCCTTCCGCGCCAGGAAAGGCCGGGATAGTAGGGGCAGCTTGTGCGAGGGCAGTGATGCATACGATGGAGCAGAGGAGGATCCAAAGAAGCGAATGTTGCATGAGCCGTCTTGATGTCATTGTTGTCCTTCTGTGTAGTTGATATTCGATCCCACACTACCAGTGTTAGCACTCGCTATTTGCTCATAGGTATTCCCCTTTTCCAGAAGTTGGCCAGACGAGGCCATTTCTCATTTTCGAAAAATATCAGAACTGTTATCTCCAACACGCTTTAAAGCGAAGAACCAAAAGGTCTAAGATGAACTCGTTTTTCCTTTATAAATATTTTCCCACTTTCACCTGGAATCGGAATGTGCAAAGCCTCTTCAATCGTTTGAAATGACACAGCAAGACCAATGCCAATTATGGAAAATATTTCTGGCGCATTCCTATTACCCCTAGTTTTATTGGGTTTTCCGATCGTTAACGCCTCTCGCATCTTTTCTCAATTCAATCCATATTCCAATACCTTGTTGCATTCAAATCCATACACTTAGACAGAATATTTTCCACAATCAGACAGGGTTAGGCAGAACACTTGAATGCAAGAGCTAAAATAGCGGGATGCACTATTGGAAACGTTGAAAGGATATGGTGCCAGCTATAGCCACCCCTTGCTTTCTCGCTTCGCACATGGAGAACGGCACATTTACCTACTCACAAAAGTCCCTGAATGCTATATTGACACAATAAAAGTCCTCCATCTTGTCCCACTTTTGCGACATAGTATCTGAGTAGCTTTTACCTTTGGAATGGTCTTTTCAGAAAG
Organism: Nitrospirales bacterium; assembly: GCA_021604265.1. The sequence continues at coordinate 1,319 of BQIY01000160.1, read as the reverse complement.
CAACAAACATCATTCAACCACTGAACTTTCAGATGTCAGAAGTTTAAAACTGCATAAAAGAAGTGCTAAGTTACTGCACGTATTTTCTAATGGCTTCATTCAAATTCCTCTAATAATATTGGGGGTTGATAGAACCTTCCATGTACTTATCCCTAAATTAAGGAGAGACCCATGCAGCAAATGTATTTGTATCGTTTTTTTGTGATGTGTATTCTTGTGATCTGTCTAAGCAGTCTTGGAGTGGTTCATGCCGAAGAAGGAAGATGGACGGCAGGATTTAATACGGGTCTGAGTCTATTATCCCAGGAAGCTATCGAGGGAACCGACGGCGCTATTGGACCAGTGCTCAACGCCCAAGTGTCCTATGGCCTCAGCTCGTTGCTATCGGCAGGATTTTTTGTGGAGTGGGAGAACCGTTCTTTCGAAAATGAGAGTGGTAATGATATTGGCAGCTTAAATACGATCTCACTTATGCCGATGGTCATATGGCATTTAGAACCCTCTTCGTCAGTCTTCCCTTATCTTTCTACGGCTATAGGAATGAACGTAAATGCGTTTGACGAGGACTCAGGAGTCGTCGATATCGATCTCGATACTACATTCGCATGGCGTCTTGCCGGAGGAGTAAATTTTCCCTTAGAGACGATTAAAGAAGGGTTAATGCTCAATGGAGAAATGGCCTGGAAGCGTAACAGGGGTGGCGTGGAAGTGGGTAACTCAAATCAAAATGCGGATGCCTCTTCCATAAACTTCCTTGTTGGGGTCAGATATACATTCTAATCGTACGCGTATCCAAGTTATGGACATGGGAAAGCACGGGCTTTTGGCTGTGCATTTTCCCATGTTCGTATTGGCAAATGACCATACTTAACCGAACTCGGCTTTTCGAGTTCGACCGGAAGCGGGTATTCGCGGCTTATTCGATAGAGGTGCGTTTCGCTGATTTTTTTCGAGACAAATAGTCGCTTTCCGGCTAAGAGGAATTGTCACTAATCGGAGCAAGTATGGCTCACTATATCGACGGATTTATTTTACCCATTTCGTGCGATCGCCTAGACGAGTATAAGCGTCTTGTTGAAGCGGTTGCAGATATTTGGAAGGAACACGGCGCGCTCGAATACCGGGAATATGTCAGCGACGACTTGAGACTTGAGGGAACGCGCTCATTCACTGATCTCGTAGCCGCAACGGAGGGTGAAACCATTGTGTTTGGATGGGTGGTATTTGAATCTCGTGAGGCACGTGATTTAGCCAATAAAAAGGTCGCGGCTGACCCAAGAATGGCGAATTTGATGGATTCATCGAATTCAGGTTTTGAT
>BQIY01000159.1 GCA_021604265.1 Nitrospirales bacterium | reverse complement strand
ATTTTCTGATTGCCTATAATGTCCTGCTTCAATCGAACGATCTGTCAATAGCGCAAGCGGTCGCCAAGTCGATTCGTACATCTGGAGGAGGCCTCCCATCGTTAAAGGCGATGGGAGTGCCCTTACCAAGCCGTGGATTGGTCCAGGTCTCGATGAATGTCACAAATTATCGTGAAACCTCTCTGTACGATGCGTATTGTGCAGTTCAAGAAGGAGCCGAACGATACGGTGTAGGGATTGAAGAAAGTGAACTGGTCGGTCTCGCCCCTCAGGCCGCGATCTCTCCTGAATTGATTCACACTCTCAAGTTTAGGAACTGGAATCCCGACCAGATCATAGAAACGAGGTTAGTCCAGTCTGGCTTCAGATCATTCCCTTTGTTTCCGTAAGGGAATGACGGCATACTCAGCAATGGTGATTTTTTCTGAATAGGGGGAACTATGGCAACCGTGGCATTTGATAAGGAAGGTCGAACCGCTCTTCGAGAAAGCAAATTTGGCCATATGACGGTCGGAGCCATTATGGAAGAAGATGTGCAATCTGAAGGGAAAGATGTCAAGGCAGAGTTTGTCGCCTCCCTTATGATGGAAGGTTTTGGATCCGTACCGATCGTGGATGCTGCTGATCGCTTACTGGGGATTGTTTCGGAATTTGATCTGTTGAATGCTGTTCGGAAAGGGCGAAGATTGGCCGATGTGACCGCAGGCGAAATTATGACCCCCAACCCTGTCTCTGTGACCAAAGATACCGATGTGCTGATGGTGATAGATGTCCTCCATAACAACCACCTCATTCGCGTTCCGGTCATCGATTCCGCCGGCCGTCTGGTTGGAATTGTGGCGCGACGGGATGTCCTGCGCGGATACCTTCAGAATTCGTATCAGTAAAAGACGAAACATTTCTCTCCACCGTGAGTGTCCTTCTTGACGCCTTATCTATGCGCGTCATCCCTATCCTTGTTCATGCCTGTGCGCGGTGCCGACTCTGCCATCGTCGTCCCTCGCTTGTTGGTGACGACGGCCGGGAGTGCTTTCAGCCTTCGTCGCTTCTTTGGCCGCTTGCGCGCCAGAGCTGGCTACAGCGGCGAGCGCGAAGCAGGTCCGGCGTGCAAGCATGAGTCGTTATCACGTACTATGCCTCACCAGAGATTCGCTCAGGCCTTTCGAGAGTGTGCGTGCGCAGGGTATGATCGAAGAACTTTTTGGATCATCTGCTAGCTTTTTTTATTCTACTTCCAGTATTTTCATCGATTAATCATTCTTCAACTGTGAGTTGACCTCTATGAAGCAAATTGCCCGTCGTCTTGTGGGTGCACCAGTCTTTGAACGTTTGATTATCGGATTAATTCTTGTCAACGGCGTGATTCTCGGGATGGAAACGTCTCCAGATCTGGTCGAGGAATATGGTGTGTTCTTTCATTTGGCTAACCACATCATTCTTGGCGTGTTTATTCTTGAGGCGGTGCTGAAGATGATGGCCGTTGCCCCTCAGGTGAGCCGGTACTTCAATGATGGCTGGAATATTTTTGATTTTTCGGTGATTGTGTTTTCCTTGATTCCTGCGACTGGGGAATTCGCGATGATCGCGCGGTTAGCGCGTCTCCTCAGGGTCGTCAGGTTAATTTCGACTATCCCGGAACTCCGGCTCATCGTGTCGACTTTAGTTCGATCAATTCCCAGTATGATCCATGTGATGACTCTGATGGGTGTGATTTTTTACATCTATGCCATCACAGGGTTTCAGTTGTTTCATGAGCATGACCCCACGCACTGGCGGTCGCTGGGAATTTCTCTGCTGACCTTGTTTCGCGTGGTCACACTGGAGGACTGGACTGACGTGATGTATAAGGCGATGGAGCTTCATCCATTTGCGTGGATGTATTTTGTGAGTTTTGTTGTCCTCGGGACCTTTGTCGTGGTGAATCTTTTCATTGCGGTGGTCATTAATAACCTTGATGAAGCCAAGGCCGAGCGATTACGGGAACTTGAGCTCCCAGTCACACAGGAAGAGATTCTGAAAGATCTTCGCGAAACGCAAAAAGCTCTTAAACGACTCGAGGAGCGGTTGGGGCGGGTTCCGTCGTAGCGTGAGCGATAAGACGAAAGCGGTGTGAGCTTCAGCTTTTTCGACGGGGAAAAAACTTCTCCGTGAATGTTTGTTTATTCCGTTTGAAAAACTTTGCATTGCTGGGGCAGGGCGTTCCAGCCTCGACCCACGGGTCCACTTTCCTGAACCAGAGGCTGAGCTTCTTAGACAAGGGCACACGGAGGTCTTTGCCGGATGGCGTGAGACCATCGCTGACAGCCCAAATAATTCGTGGGTCCTCATGAAAGTGCTGAGTCAATTGATCCTGATCACGTGGGGGCTCGACCTCTCCGTCTTTATTGATAAATGGCCCGGTGACTTTACGGCACACTCGACTCGCATCCAAGCCCTTCCAATCAAGTTCTTGATTCGCGAGTGGAGAAACCCAGGCATTGTTTAGCTTTGGCGCCTTGTGGCAGGTTGCGCAAAACTCTGGATTCTGTGGTCGCGCTTCCTCGTCAAATTGATACGGGAATTTTTCTATGCCGACGCGGTATTGATGCATATCGACTATTTTCTCATGTGTGCCGAGGGCATGACAGGTGGTGCATCGATCATGTGAAAAAATTGGATGAAGTACAGACTTATAATAACTAATGGTCTTTGCGTAAATCTTTATTGAGGCTGATTCCCATGTTTTCTTGCCTTTTGTCACAACGACTTTCACCGTTTTGGGCCATGTCGTTGCTCGAACATTATCAAGTCGTGCCCGGGTTAGGAGGGTTCCGTGTTTCCCAAAACTCAACCGGGTTAATGGTGCCTCCTTGCCGTCAATCGTCAATGTGATGCAGCATTGTTTTTTCTTGACAAGATTCTGAAGGTCAACCACTTTGCTGGGTACGAACGATGGTTGAAAGGCTGATTTTTTCCAGTAACCTCGCCACGTGAAGGTAAAGCTGCCGGTATTGTGCGTGTCATTCACCGGAAGCCGCCAGGTGGTTTTAATTTTTTTCCCTTTGTGCGATTTTTTGGAGCCTTTGTACCTGACCGAGACCGAAGCTAAGGAAAATTGCGGGATGAGAGCCTTATCCAAATTGATTGTGTTGAGACGCTGCATGATCTGTGCACTGGGTATGTGAAGAGGTTGAACGGCTGGGGATTGTCCCCCGCTCTGTGTGCCCCATGCATCCCATCTCTCGCCATTCGGACGAAGCAAGGTTATGACTCGCTGATCTTTCTTATCTGAAAATATGAATGCTATCGGATGAGCCACCGACTCCGTATGATTCGTGGCGTTCGCCTTAATCAGCATGGATTTTGACTCGGTGCCTTCCTCGGCAAACAAACGTAATCCATACTTTTCGGTTTTGATTTCATAGGCTCCCGGTAAGACGGTGACGTCCCCGGAAGGCGTGGGGAATTGCACTTCTTCGTCAATTTCTACTGTCGCGAGCTCTTGTTCAGCAAAATTGGCCGTCTGGGGAGTCGAACAGGCATACAGGAGGACTAGGCAACTCAGTACGCACATGAGCGGTATGGACGACCCTGGTTTGTGTTTCAGAAGTTTTTTTAACATGCCGTCGCTAGAAAAAGTATTTCATTACGTCACTGTGAATTGGAGATTGCAGGAGCGACAAGTCTTTACGCGGCATCATCCTTGCCGGGTGACGCGTGTTTGGTGCCTGTTTGTTGATCTGTCCGTGTTATTCGGTTCATTGTTGCACTGTTCTCGTCGTGCTTTGAACCTGAGATATGTAGTTTACCTAGGGTCATGAAATTTGTGAAGAAGACTCAGGAAATTAATTAAATATTAATACGTGTTATTCGCTAGAAGTCAAGTTCAGTCCATCATCAATGGAAGTGTAACACACACATAAGATCAATTTACCTGATAATTCCTGAAATTGGTAATCACAAGAGAGCGTGTGTGCAACGGTGTATCTGTATTGTCTACGGAAGTGGATTGGCTTGGAGCCATGTGAGGGTGAGCGCGTATTGAGCCGCGCTTTGGAGTATTTCTGCTTGAATAGTTTCTGCCGTATCAGAAGGCTGGTGAAAAAACGGATGTTTTCCGCTACTGACAATCGTCATGGTTGGGACTCCGGCTTCGAAAAACGGGACATGGTCGCCGCCAGGGAAAAATCCGTAGATATTTATTTTTTCGCTGAGCTTAGCCAGCTTGGCCGCTTGTTCTCCAATAGCTTTTGATTGCCGGGTTATGCCAACCGTCAGCTTGCCATTTCCTGCACCGACATGATCGATATTGATCATCGCGGCGACTTTGTTAAGTGGATGCGTGGGCTGGCTGATATAGAGCTTTGATCCCAATAGTCCCCGTTCCTCGCCATCAAATGAAATGAACACGATCGTTCTGGCAGGGCCGGATTTGGTCTTCGTCAAGACCCGGGCAAGTTCAAGCAGGACGGCGGTGCCTGAAGCATTGTCGTCAGCTCCCGCAAATAATTGGCCTGCCTGTTTGCCAAAATGATCTCGGTGAGCACCGACAATCACCATTTCATCTCGAAGGAGAGGGTCTTGCCCTGGGATCGCTCCGAGTACATTGATGAGCGATCCAGACTCTTGCGTACTTTCCAACTGAAGATGTGCAGTAATTCCCAATTCAAATGATTGGTTGTGTGAGTGCTCGTTGAGTTGGGCTTGGATTTTTCGCAAGGAATGTCCTTGTGATGCGAAGAGCGTGTCTCCCACCTGTCCGCTTATCCACACGCCGGGGAGCGGTGGTACCTCGGCGGAGGAGCTTGAGTACATTGCGAGAGGAGCTTGCCCCATGCCTCGCCGGGCTTCATAGCGATTGAGGATCGGCCCGGTCAGCGTGATAAATCCTGCCGCCCCGTGTCTTCGCGCGGTTTGTTCTTTTTCCTCATGTGTGACCCAGGTTGAATGGTGTTCAGGCTTTCCTCTCAGAAACATGACGATTCGATTATGGACGTCAATGCCCTCATAGTCATTGATGCCATGCGCAGGATCATCGATTCCGTAGCCCACGAATAGGACGGGTGCCAGAATGTTTGCAGAAGGCGAGTCAAGGATGGGGAAAAAGTCGGAGCCCAGTTTGGCTGTAACGGTTGTGGGCGTGAGCGTGTCTTGAACGGTTGAAAATTCTGCCATCGCGGGTTCAAGAAGTTTTGTGGCAGCGTGTGGGTGTTGTTGCCTCCACGAACGATTTGTCCTAGAAGTTGTCTGTTCTCCTGCCGGAACCAACCCTAAGTGTTTCAAGCGTTTCATCACAAAATTGGCTGATTTCTCTCCTCCAGCGGTTCCCGACTGTCGGCCTTCTAGCTCTGTACTGCTTAAGGCTTCAATGTCCTTGAGCATCAGATCGAGATTTATATCGAGAGCAAGCTCATCGAGTTGTCCTGCTCCCAACGCGCTGGAAAATGGCCATAGCAGTAAGAAAGCAATGAGTTGAATGATGGTGAGGTAATTTCGCATGCCGCACTATGTCATATTCGGGGTGGCGCTGTAAGCGATGACGTGTTGGGTCTTGACGTTTAAGGTTGTTTTTAATATAGTTAACCGTACGGTTAACTATATGCCAGTGAATTTAGATTTAACGTTTTCTGCCTTATCGGACCCAACGCGACGTGCCATTGTTCAACGTCTTGCCTCTGGCCGGGCGACGGTCAAAGAGCTAGCTCATCCCTTTCGTATTTCCCTTCCAGCTATTTCCAAGCACCTGAAAATACTTGAACGGGCAGGACTGCTGACGCGAACAAAGGACGGTCGGACGCATCATTGCGAGTTGAACGTCATTCCGCTCCAGGAAGCTAATGAGTGGCTTATGTGGCATCAACAGTTTTGGGAACAGCGGTTCGATGCACTTGAGCAATATTTACAATCATCTGATCCATCATCACAAAAGGAG
>BQIY01000158.1 GCA_021604265.1 Nitrospirales bacterium | reverse complement strand
CTTTATTCATCGTAGAACGAGCGGAAAATTCGTTGATCCGGTCCGGCACAACGCACAGACAACAAGGAGCCAAATAATGAGCAATTTGCTGTTCCTCGACCATTCCGACGAATCGTACGCGGTCACCCACTCCGAGTCTTTTGGCATATTGTTCGTAGGCGGCCCTGTGGGTTCCGTCGCCCAGGAGCACGTATCGCACTTCCGGATAGCGGTCTTTGAGCTTGGCCGCCACCTCAATCAGGACGTCCACACTGTCCTGCTCGCCCATCACGCCAACATACCCGACTAACGGTTGAAGCGGGACTCCTCGTTCAGGCACTAAGGCATTACGGAGTGGTCCGTTCCGCACAACCACCACCGCATCGGTCTTTTTCTTACCTCGCTTCAAGGCAATCCGCCGATAGCTGTGATTGGGGACAATCACCACCTGCGCAGCCCAATAGGACAACTTCTCCAAGGCTAACAAAACCCGGTGCAACCTCCCCCCTTCCTTCCCGCCCTTTGCTAAATAGAGCTCAGGACAGAGATCATGCTGATCATAAATCACTCGAGTCCCGAACAATTTGAAGGGCAATGTGACGAGCGCTAATAGGTCAGGAGGGTTGGCGATATGAAATACATCAATCCCGGACTTCACCCAAACTCTGGTCGAAAACCAGAGCAGGAAAATTAAGGCAAAGGAATATTCAAGAAGATAACCAAGAATGCCGTTCGACTCATACACCAAAGGAAATCGGTAAATGTTGATACCCTCCAGCTCTTCATGACTTGAAGTGTAGCCATACATTTTCGGGCTGACCACAGAGACACGATAGCCTCGGCCACGCAAACTGAGGGCCTCCAGCCAAACCCTCCGATCAAGGGGGACAGGAAGATTTTGCACTAGAAAAAGCACGCTTGGCTGCAAAGCCGTACGATGATTCCACCACCGCTTGAGGGGAGGAGGCATCAACGCCTCCAACATCTGCACGCTGGTCAGTAGGACAATTTTCGAGTCAAGCCATAACGTCCAATTCCGGATATACCAAAGGTCATGCTCTACCCGCCGCTCCATGGTCTTAAGTTCTTGGGTTTCCCCACGCCACCCCCTGACTTGCGCCCATCCGGTAATGCCGGGCTTCACCTTGTGGCGCAGCATGTAAAACGGAATCAAACGCCGGTAATATTCATTATGAACAATCGCATGGGGCCTGGGGCCGACAATGGTCATACGGCCTTGCAATACATTGATGAATTGCGGCAATTCGTCTAAAAAAGTCCGGCGCAAAAACCTACCGAACGGTGTGACGCGCGCGTCGCCTTTTTCTTGTGCCTGTACAACTTTATCGCCGTCTTCAGTGACGGTCATGGTCCGGAACTTCCACAGGACCACCTCACTCCCATCAATCCCATAGCGACGCTGCTTAAAGATGATTGAACCAGGGGAGGAAAACCACACACCGACGGCCACCACGATCATGGGAACTAGCATCAGGCAGAGAATCAAGCTAGCCAGAATCACATCAAAAAATTTCTTGAGATGGCCGACGATTCCGTCGAGAGGCGTGCTGAACACATCTAAGGTTCGCATGTCACGAAGATTTTGAAGACGTCCGTTGAGCAGATTGAACGCAAAAAAGTCCGGCACGACATGGACGTTTACTTTTGTATCGGCAAGTTTCGTCACCATCTCGCGGATTCGGTGCTCTGCCCGCATCGGCAAGGCAATGTGAACGCAGTCCACTTCATTTTGTTGGCAGAGGGCAAGCAGCGAGTCAAAGTTCCCCCTGATTGGGCTGATGCCCTCACGTACGACTCTGCCATCGACAGGCTTTCGATCATCATAGATGCCGTGTAATTGAGATCTGCCCCAAGCCGACTCCAAGATCTTTCGCGCGAGGGTCTGCCCGAGCTGACCTGCTCCCACGATGGCCACTCGCTGCTCGCGTCTTCCGAGAAAATTTTTCATGAAACTCTTGGACAACAACATCCGAACGTCTTTCCCGCAACAATGATGCAGTATGATTGCAGCAAGCCACATAGAGTCCGCACCATAATGAAGTCGGTTAACCCGCGATGAAGACGAAGAACGAGAACTATCAGAGCTGACATCTGAAACAACAAACAGGACGAAAGAAGAAATCCCACGGAAACACATTGGCAGGGCTTCAAGTTTTTGCGGTTAGAACTTTCACTGAGCGCCAGGAAAGACTCCTGACATGTCCGTTGCTCTGCCATATCGCTAAAGGTTTCCTATTCGCTCAACCGGACAATGGACTTCAGACACACGCCTACAGAATAGAGGAGGGCCAGATGGTCAAAAATTTAAAAGTCTTCATTCAACTTGAAGTAAAGCGTTGGGTCGACCATACGTTCTATGCCTTACGATTAAAGTCAGCCAGCGAGACGGCAAAAATCTCCATGAACGGAATTCCGTTTCATGCGCACCGCTACAATTCGATTGTCTTAAAACGAAAAACTCAACAATTTGGAATGCAGAAAGGAATCACTCCACAAAGATGCAAAAGTCATTTACGACAAAACTCTTGCCTTCGTTGAGTGAGGAATTGAAGTCTGAGGTGAAGTGTCTGCCTGTGAATGAGCATTACACACTGAATGCCGAGGGGGTAAGAACGTAGCATGTTATAACTCCTAATAAGAATGAAAATTTATGTAAGGAGAAAAAATTTATAATTACCTTGACGTATTCTTCGCAAGATGCATACCGTCTTAGAATGCCTGCATGTTCGCGTGAATAATTACAATGACTTAAATAAAAGTTTATGGACACTTCGCAAAAAAATAAGTTCCCGAAAGTGAAGGCATTGCCCGACAGTCCCAGCTCAAAATCGATTATTCAATATGGTAAATATACGCACCCACTAACATCCAGATGATGCTCCATACCGATTACTGATCGGACAGAACAGACAAAAAGCGTTACGACTGCGGGCAATCGATCTTGAGAAAATAGACCGCCGGGATGTCAGGCCAAATGACCACACAGGCAAGTGTTCTATTTATTTTACAGGTTAATGGCCTCCCTCAAGAGAGAGCAACGATAGTACAGTGAATCATCATACTCCCGCATGGGCGTGCATGTGGAATAATTTCCATTAGCATCACATCAACCGAAGGGAATGGATCAAAAGACCATCACCTCCCCCTCAACCTAGACTGCAGGATAAAGGCTACACTCTAGAGTAGAGCTAGATAAAAAATGCATTGAGAGTAAAAGAACTGATAGGCAGTTCATTGTGGAATGATTGGGAAACAATCATGGAGGTGACTGGACCTAAAATTGCACGTGAGACAGCGATATAGGTTACTTCATAAATAATAGAGGATATTCCAGAGCATCGCTTTATCCAAGCGAATTCTCCCAAACGAGACTCTATTTACTTTCTTTTTCCAAATCTCAGGAGGCAAGACCAATCGTTATGTCACCTTTCTATTCACCCACTCTGAATATCGGTGCTCGATTCTTAAGGCGGACATTAAGAGGGTACAATCATGCCCATCGGATATATGCGATTCTTCGAATACTTGCTTTTGTCACTCGGGGTTTTGGCTTGCCCAAGTTCCCCAAGCCTGGCCTAAGAATCACTTCGACATGTCTGCTGCTGATAACATTCCTTTGTCATCCAATCATAGTTAATGCCACAGATGAGAACGCCTATCAGATTAATGCAGGAGACGAGCTGCTAATTTCCGTGTGGAAGGAAGCCGATCTCAAGCAGCAGGTGCTGGTTCTGCCTGACGGCACCATCAACTTTCCCATGGTGGGACAGTTAAAAGTAGAGGGACGTTCGCCGCATGATGTCGAGCAGACGATTGCCAAAAGTCTACAGAAGTATATCCCGGGTGCCGTTGTGACCCTCTCGGTGCTTAAGACCTCCGGTAACAAAATCTATGTCATTGGGCAAGTCAACAAGCCTGGAGAATACGCGCCACTGTCTTCTCTTAACGTCATGCAAGCTTTAAGCGTGGCCGGAGGATTGACTGAATTTGCCAGCGAGACCCAAATCATGATTCTCCGTCGCGTGCAGGATAAAAAGACCGCCATCGCCTTTCCATACTCGGAAATCGAGAAGGGTCGAAACTTGGAAAAAAATATTGATCTTCAGGCGGGTGATGTGGTGGTCGTACCTGCCCGCTCTCTGTTCTGAATAAATCCAGGCTCACGCAACAAATTAGAATTCGAAAAAAGGATACTGTGCGCAGCGTCTGGATAGGAATCATGTGCGGGTCGATCATATTGGGTGGTGGACATGGAGCAGCAATGGCCTCAGGATGGGTTGTTGAGGGCGCAGCCAGCCAGCGGATTCAGTATGATGATAATATTGGGCTACGCGCCAATACTTCCCTCTCTGACTTTTCATCACAAAGCCGATTGAGGTTAAATTTCAGTGATCGCACAGAAGTGATGTCCCTTGCCCTGAAGTCACAGTTGGACTTCAACTACTTTCTGAATGAAAGCAACCTAGACTCCAATAATCAGCATCTGTCATTTACCGGACAATACCGTACGCTCCTGACACAGTGGAATTTGTTGTTGTCCTACGACCGGGATACGACACTCACGAGCGATGTGGATGACACCGGACTCTTCCTTTTAGACAATTTACGAAGGGAAGCTTTAGAGGTTCTGCCGTCTTGGTCTTACAAGATAAGCCAAGAAGACCGGCTGGTTCTTCGAGGTGACTTTAAATCGGTTCAGTTTGAAAGACGGTTGGTGGACTATATCCGCTATGGCGGAGAAGCCGAATGGGGACACCGCATGGACACCTTAAGTGAATACACGATATCAGGTTTTGCACAAAATATTGAATCTGACAACCAAAACAACCAGGAGACACTCGTTAGTGGCTTGAAGACAGGGTATGAGATAGAGCTCTTGCCTCACGTGCATGTGCGTTTTGGTGGTGCGGTGTTCTGGGCCTCCACCAGATCAGACTCATCGGATGGGAATTCACAACCTGTTGACAAAGAAGACTCTTTCGGCTTCCTGCCATCCGCAAACGTGGCTTACGAAGTCGACGCCAGAACCACCCTGCACCTCTCGTATGCTCGTACGGTGTCACCGAGCGGAAGCGGGAACGTCGTGAAAAGAGATATCGTTGGCACAACAATTGTGCAGAAATGGAACCCCTCCATCACATGGCGTGGTGATTTTCACGTTCTTACTCAGGAGGGCTTGGCGGGAAGCCGTTCACAAATCGAACGAGATTTCATTCGCATTATGCCGTCGGTTGAATGGACAGTCACCGACTCCTGGAATGTCAAGACCGGCTACCGTTTCCGTTGGCAGTCGCTCAAAAGGCAGGAAAAGGATGCGTTCTCAAATGCAGTCCAACTTACAATTACGTATCACCCCATGAAGTGGGAGTTGGAGCCGTGATGAATACCTTTCGGAAAGAGCCTTCACACGACCTGATAAACGTGACCATAGAAGACTAGCACATACAATACCGACTGGTCGTTCCTCAGAAAATAACCAGACCATGCTCACGGACCACAAGCAGACGGAAGGCCAAAGACAAAAGTAGTTAGGGGAAATTCTGGAGGGTACATAACTACGTATTCAGTAATTGATCGACTTTTTGACACAGATCTTTGACTGCCTTACCCGATACTTCAAGAGCGGATTTTTCATCTGACGTGAGTTGATATTCAATAATTTCCTCTACACCACCGCCGCCTAATTTCACAGGAACCCCCATAAATACCCCATCAAACCCATACTCTCCCTCACACAGCGTCGCACACGGAAGAATTTTCTTTTGGTCACGCACAATGGCTTCAACCATTTCCACCGCAGATGCTGCAGGGGCATAGTAGGCACTCCCGGTTTTGAGCAAATTGACGATTTCCGCTCCGCCCTGTCGTGTGCGTTTGACGAGGGCCTCAAGTCGATCTTTAGACATCCACTCATCAAGCGGACGACCCGCAACCGTGGTGTATCGAATCAACG
>BQIY01000157.1 GCA_021604265.1 Nitrospirales bacterium | reverse complement strand
GGTCAAGCAGTTTGTGACAGCCCAGCCTGGAACCAGTTGGGCCTTAGGCTGGGATACGCCCTCTCAACCCTCTTCCTCAGGCCAGTGGTTTTCGCCGGAATCATTCGGTCATCTGGGATTTACGGGCACGAGTATCTGGATAGACCCCATTCGTGACCTGGAAGTTATTTTTCTTTCCAATCGTGTTCATCCCACCAGGGACAATCAAGCCATCAAAGCCTTTCGTCCCAAACTGCATGATGCGATTATTCAGGGATTGGGTTAATCCTTGCCGGGTTTCGGCCCGGCAGCCGAGCTACTTTTGTTTCGGCAAAAGTAGCCAAAACCATTGACGCCCTGTCTGGCTGGATCGGATGGGCGGACGCGAGCTTTCGGAGGGCGGTCCAACTCGCAGGGCTCAAACAAGGCCCGCCAGGGGATGAGAGCGTCCGCCCAAGGGCCAGTCAGCAGGCGTCAGGAAAAAGGAAGTGAATACTTTGAACCAGGTGCCCTTGGCCCTTTATTCTCCCGGGATAACCAAGCGATTAAAACCTGTTCTCTCAACTCCATGCTGTGAGCATTCAGGAACTTTTAGGACATTCCTTAAGGAGCTCCGAAGTGGGACAAAGGCTGGGATGAGGGTGAAGCCGTATTCGATAGTTAAGGCACGATAGACGATTCAACTGCGTCATCTAGCTCAAAATTTCATCGGTCAGTCACACGCTGAGCGATGCGCTGAGCTCCAAGTGGCCCTGGATATCTCGAAAGTATGCAAAGAAACAATTCACAACCTATTTATATGATCAGGTTTCTTTGCGAATTCTCCTTAGTCTTTGGGTCTCCAACCGCTAAGATATCGGTCAGCAAGTTGTAGTAACTCCGTGGTGTTTGGTGGTGGGGACAACCTCAGTTCCTCGAGTCGGGTACGGAGTACATCTTCTCCTTCATACAGTTCTACAAGAATTTCCCATGCAAGTCGGGGGGATCGCGTCACAGCCCGGTTGCCCATGGCTTGGATTCTAACCTCGCTGCGTGCCGAAAGTAACAGTGAGTGAGTGATCCATAAGTCAGGTGGAACGGCGAGCGTTGGTTCGTCTGCGCCTGATTCTCGTTTTAGGACTAGCAATGAACGCAATAACTTGGGTTCGCGTATAAGTTCTTCGGTGTTGAGTGTTCGAAGTTCGGTTCTCCACGCGGCCTCCAGTTCGTTTGAAACGGCGGCTGAAATAAGTTTGTGGCCAATTCTGTCCCGATGCCCAACCATTTGTATGAGGGTGAGCTTCGCAAAGAGAGTGGTTAGTTGTGGCAGGACCTTACGTACTGTGGCTTCGACAAAATCTTCAGAGTTTTGTGAATGAATAAGGCGGTAAATAACCCTTTCAACGACTATTTGCGTTCCTAGGCTGAACATGCCCCTTTCTTGCTCAGGAAGATTTTGGAGAATGTTCAGCAAGGTGGTAATGCCGGGGACAACGCGGTCTTGAGTGATTTCATCCTCATATGCTGCCAGCGATGAAATGGCATCAATAGCCTGATCTGGATTCAGTCCTCGAAGGTATACGTCGAAGGATTGACCTTCCGGCATTAAAGCCCAGGCGCGTTCGGCAAGGTTGAAAGCGAGAAGGCCTTGACCAGCAACGCGTTCAAGATACAAGCGAAAAATGTCCGCGTGCGCAACTCGGCGTTCGCGAAGCCATTTGCTACTCCAATCCGCCCCATAGTGCGAGCCACCGACGTGCCGCTGTGCAGCCATGAAGAGTCGTTGAATCATTGCCTGTACGACTGTAGCCTTGTCTTCTGCAGCATCGAGAAGTCCCTTTATTTCTTGCTTTAGGTGTGTTTCCTCTCTGTGCGCACCGTAACCTATATCTGATGTGATTGTTAGGCCGGCCACTGAGATCGGAAACCGTTGAAAGACGTCTGGGAGAAACACCCTGATAGCTTCCAGTGCAAGCACATCGATAAGAGCGATTTGTCCATTGAGACTGCGAACGGTTCCACCTATCGCAGCTGCGTAGCGGCGAACGTCTCGCATGTTTGATATAAGCGGCTTTATGACCTCCATGAAAACGTCTGGCCAGGCATTTGCATCAAAATTTCCAGAATTCGGAATGCCATCAAGCACTGCGGTTATCGAATCAATAATCTGCTGATTAAGCACACGCTCGGGTACCGTCGGCAAGTCAAAGCCTAATTGAAGGATCTTCTCGAGGTAGGCTCGGCCGGGGATTCCTTGTTCAGTTAAAGCGTCCTCCACTCTCTTACGGTCAAACGCAAGAATGTAGATTATGTTGGGGAAATTTGCCGTCAAACGGACCAACTTGAAGATGTCTCTGATTTCTGAGGTGTTCAGGCGGTCGATATCGTCTAGAACAACCACGATTGGTTTTTGGAGCCTACGAAGGGCTTTATCAACCTTTGCACGTTGGCTCCCAATTCCTTCCTTTTTGCGTTGCATCAGGTTCGCGATTAGCTTTGTGAGGTCTTGGCCACGCTCGATCCAAGGCCCTACGATTGGTACCCAGGCTAGGCTGGAGAACATTTCACCGTATTCTTCGAGTCCCTTTCCAACTTCACCCAACCCAGGTCGCAGTTTTAACTGAGCGGATAGCTCTGAAAAGAAAGACTGGACTAATTGCTCCGCACCACTAAACATCCAAGGGTTGAAGTCCAGGATCGGTACCGTTCTCTGCTCAAACGTGGGGCGCGCAAGGTTAACAAAGGATGTTTTTCCAAATCCCCATGTTCCGAGTACACCAACTACTACCCCCTCGCTTGCGTCGAGTTGGAGAACGTTTGAGGCAAATGATTCTGCTGCGAGCGTTCGACCAAGCTTGTCATCCGAAATTTTTCGAATAGGGTTATCGGCGGCAAGCACGCCTTGTTGTTCTCCCTCTAAGCGCTCTGGCTCTGGATGGGAAGGTAGTGGGTCTACGACGGATTCACCATCCTTGGGTCTTTTAAATATCTCACAAAACCAGTTCATGTTGATTTATGTCGCCGAACAATATTTAGAATGATTGGCAGAAGAGCCGGATCTTCAAATTTTGGGATATATAACTCGCTAATTGATTTTGCCTTCTGACGTGTATGATTCTCAAAATATCTAATCCTTATACGGTTTTTATTTATTATTATGATTTCTTGGGGAACAGCATATCACCACTCCCTTGGATGGGTTCAAAACCCGTCCTAGGGAGGGAGAACGTACATTAGGCTTAAGGACGCCAGATCACCCGAGAACACTTGGGAATCGCCGTGTGGATGATTTTAGTCAACTGAAGAACGAAGTCAACTGATTTGACCTCTTGGTCATGAAGAATTGGGGAATCCTTGCTGGGGAGATAGGCGTCTCTTTCATGAGAGATCCTGAAATGTTGTCCTCTGTGGTCGATGCCTGCCGTCTGGCCCAGGGGAGGGACGCTCTTAGCATCTAGCGGACCTTGTTTGAGCCTTGCGAGTTGGTCCGCCCTCCCCAAGATTGCGTCCGTCACCTCTTCTGAGGCCGGACGGGGCGTCAATGGTTTTGTCTACTTTTCCCGAAAGAAAAGTAGATCGGCTGCCGGGGCGAAATCCGGCACCACAGAACATCACGTTGATACGAGAGTTGGGGAAGCTAGTGCAATGCGTTTCTCCCTTTAAGGTGTTTTTACTGGCAACTCCCAAGGTAGATTCCCGAGACACATCGTAAAGCTATAGGGCCAGAACCATATATTCTGTATGGTCCCCAAAGTATTTCGCCTCACGTTTTCCAGAGTGGATTGTGTAACGGGGGTGCGGATTTTTTCAGGTGCTGGATGATAAGATTGTCTTCCAACGCGGGTATTGGGACAAGCTGTCATTTCTGCGATTACATGGCTTGCCCATTCCTGACAAGCTATGAATATCAGGCTCACAGCGTGGCAAACGAGTCGCCAAGCGACATGAACGGAGGTGTTGAATGCCGGACTTCACGGAGCTGAAGCAGAAACATCGAGCCACCTGGGCAGCCGGTGACTACGATCAGATCGCCCAAGGGATCAGGGCTGTCGCTGACCATGTCGTGCGTAGCGGGCGC
The DNA here is from genome assembly GCA_021604265.1 of Nitrospirales bacterium. Next base: position 1,990 of record BQIY01000157.1, on the reverse strand, counting down.
ATCCGGACTGGCGAGCTGGTGCTCGACGTGGCCTGCGGAACGGGCAATACCGCGCTCATGGCGCGCGCGCGAAGTGCAGTGGTCACGGGACTGGACCTTACCCCCGAACTTCTCGATATCGCGAAGAAGCGTGCAGCGGAAGAGGGATACGTCGACATCACGTGGAGGGTGGGAGACGTGGAAGACCTTCCCTTCCCGGACGGCACCTTCGATATCGTCGTCTCCTCGTGCGGGCTGATGTTCGCGCCGGATCAACAGAAGGTGGCCAGCGAGGTTGCACGGGTAACCAAGCGGGGTGGACGTATCGCGATTCAGGCCTGGACGCGGGAGAGCGGGGTCGGGCGGATGTTCAGCGTTACCGGGAAATATGTTCCTCCTCCGGCCGGCGTTCCGAGCCCGTTTCTGTGGGGCGATGAGGAGCAGGTGAAGAAGTGGTTCGGTTCGTCGTTTCGTGATTATCATTTCGAACGGTACGACTGCCCGGAATATGCGGACACTCCCGAACAGATTGCCGATCTGTTTATCGACTGGTATGGACCTACTCACCGTGCCTATCAAGTACTCCCGGCGGAGAAGGCGGCTCTCTTCCGCAAAGATCTGATCGATCTTTACCGTGGTTACGTGACGCCTGCAGACGGCAAGGTGCGTTGGGGCCGTGAGTACCTCCTGACCCTTGCGACGCGTGCATGAGTGAAGCGAGATCATCCTCGGTGTCTTCTGCGACACGCACTGAAACAAGAGTCGTAGATGCCAATGCCAGCGCCTGCCAGGACACCCCGAAGCCTGACCCCCGCCTCACTTCGCCAAGGGGCACGGGAGTTGGCGGAGGTGGATCCTGATCTAGGGGCGGTCATCGGTCGACTGGGCGAGCCTCCGATGTGGGGACGAGAACCCGGATTCCCTGCTCTCATTCAGATTATCCTTGAGCAGCAGGTATCGCTGGCGGCGGCGCGTACGATGTACCGGCGACTAACCGGGCATCTGGGTGCGATGACTCCGGAAGCGGTCTATGCCATTCAGGTCGACGGGTTGAGGGATTTCGGGCTGACGAGGCAGAAAGCCGGTTATTGTTTTGGTCTGGCCGCACGCATACTCGACGGTAGTCTTGATCTCAGTTCGGTGAATGGTCCGGATGATCGGGGACGCCGGGTTTTATTGTCTATCCCAGGGCTCGGGCCATGGAGCGTGGACATCTATTACCTGATGGCGCTGCGACGTCCCGATGTCTGGCCTCAAGGGGACTTGGCGCTAGCCGTCGCACTTCGTGACGTGAAACACCTGACGGATCTCCCGACAAAAGATGAGCAGCACCTCCTGTCTAGCGGCTGGGCTCCCTGGCGCTCGATTGCCGCCAGGATTTTGTGGACGCATTATCTCGACGCACGAGGCCAGTACCTGCCTCGGCCGTGAACACCGCGATGCCAGACCAACCCTCGCTGCACTCGCGAGGCTGATCGTCCAGGTTAGGTGTCCCCTGAACATCTTTTTTTCGTAGGCACATGAACAGCACTCTATTGCCAAGGAGACCAACGACTCCCTTTACGCATTAGGGTTTGAGGTCTTCTTTGACGGTCTCGTTACTTTTAGGGATAACCCTCTTCGGGCTGGGTTTGGTGGCGTCAGTTATTCCATATAAGGTTCCTGACACCTTTGGATAACTAATACCCTGTGTTACAAGGAGGTCCCCAAATCCTTCAAGAGCATTTTCAGGAGGTCCGATGCACCTGCGGCAGGATTCGTAAAGCTGAAGGAGGCAGGATACGTCTTGGACTTGTTGCCTCTTGTCACTTGGATCAGGACTTTCACACCTGAAGCGGGAAGAATCGAGAGATTGGTGCCCACAGAAATTCCCGTGACCATGGGGACATTGTTCGCGCCCTTCTCCAGAGAGGTGGCGATGTCATTGAGTGCTGCATCCACGCTGTTTTTGGCATATTGGAGTATCTTCCCGTTCACGGTCAGACCGATATTTTTTTCAGGCAGTCGGGCA
>BQIY01000156.1 GCA_021604265.1 Nitrospirales bacterium | reverse complement strand
CCTTTGTCATCGCCACGATCCTGGCCTTTCCATTACTGTATGTCATCTATTCAGCCTTCTCAGCCAAAGGCGAGGTGTGGGAACGGTTATGGGCGACTCGTATCCCCGAGTTGCTCTTCAATACCGTCTCGCTCGCAGTGGGGGTGGGAATCGCCACGTTATTCCTGGGGGTATCGCTTGCCTGGCTGGTCACGAGATATGACTTTACGGGGCGGCGAATTTGGGAATGGGGCTTGGTCCTTCCACTTGCCATCCCCTCGTATGTTCTCGCCTATATTTATACGTATCTATTAGAAATGGGAGGAAGTCTTGAGCAAAGCTGGCAATGGCTTATGGGGCCGGATGCACAGATATTCTCTCCCTACAGCTATGGCGGGGCATGGCTGGTGATGACACTGAATACCTTTCCCTATGTCTACCTGCTCGCACGCGCAGCTCTGCAAAACTTCAATCTCTCGTTCGAAGAAGCCGCGCAAGCCTCAGGCTCCACCCGGTGGCAGACCGTCTATCGTGTCTCACTTCCGCTCATCCGGCCCTCTCTCGTGGCAGGACTTTTTCTTGTCACGTTATATGTCGTCTCTGATTTTGGAGCCGTCTCACTTCTGCGTTTTCAAACGTTTACCTATGCCATCTATCAACAGATGACCGGACGCTATGACTACGGAGCCGCATCCATTCTGAGCCTTCTTCTTGTGCTTTTTGCCTTTATCTTTCTGATTGCGGAACGATGGTTTCGCCAGCAAAGCCGGTTCTTTCAAACAGGCGGACATATTCGAACCCGAGCGGCGACACCATGCGGACCGCTCCAAACTCTGGGCATTACGGCCTTTATGGCCTGTGTGTTTTGTGCAGCATTCGGCGTTCCCATTCTCTTACTGATGCAATGGACATGGCAAGCCTGGATCGAAGGAAATATGGCGAGCGGGTTTCTGAGCCATATTTGGAATAGCACCATGCTTTCCGGTATGGCCGCCACGGTTGCTATCGTCATCGGAACGCCTCTCGCCTACCTGGCATGCCGACATCCCACACGATTCAATCTTCTCTATCTCCAGGGAGCCTATACCGGATATGTGCTTCCTGGACCTATTGCCGCATTAGCCCTTCTGACGCTGTTTACTCAACATCTTCCCTCTCTCTACGGGACAGCGATCATCTTACTCCTTGCCTATCTTGTCCACTTTCTTCCGGCTGGACTACAGGCCATGGAATCAGCCATTCAACAAGTCAATCCCAATATCGAAGAAGCCTCAAGAAGTTTGGGCAGACGCGCATTCAATACCTTTCGACTTGTAACATTTCCATTGGTTCGCGGAGGCTTTACTGTCGCGTGGATCTTGATGTTTCTACAAGCTATGAAGGAACTTCCGGCCACACTGCTCTTACGACCCGTGGGATTTGATACGCTGGCCGTCAGAATATGGCTGGAAGCCAGCGAAGAACTCTATCAACTTGCGGCCCCCCCTGCCCTCCTCATCGTGCTCATTTCCATTCCCGTCGCGTTACTCCTCACGAAGAAGAACTGGCAGAGAACCTAATTCCAGTGTAGACTATAGCCAATTGAAATACATTCCAGTTGAGCCGGCCCTTGAATACGATCACGCAAAGACCAAGCGTCACTGAGTGGCAATCTATCGTGACGACAATATCCTTTAGATGTCACCATTTTAAGTATTCAAGTCACCCAGCGTCATGAACCACGTCAAACATTGGATAGTTCGTTGAGTCGGTTATAAAATACCTATAATAAGAACGTACAGCGCCAACTGATCACCCGGTATATAATAATGATAATCAGCAACTGATATAATAAGAAATAATCATATTCTCGAATACCTTTTCAGTCCCCTTTCTCATCATGACAACTTCCCAAGCACGCCAAGACCAAGTACGAGCCACGGTCCTTGACCTCCGCGACGTCACATGCACGTATCAACCAGAAAAGCCTGCTGTGCAACATGTTTCGATTACGGCACGAGAGGGAGAGATTATCTGCCTGTTAGGACCCTCAGGTTGCGGAAAAACGACCACGCTTCGAGCGATTGCCGGATTTGAAAAAGTTACGGCAGGCGAAATTTACTTAAACAGCCAGCTGGTTTCGTCATCGGACACTCATGTTCCAACGGAACGTCGGCGTGTCGGGATGGTCTTTCAAGACTACGCCCTCTTTCCGCATTTGCGGGTATACGATAATGTCTCATTTGGATTACAGGCATGGACCAAGACCGAACGCGAGACACGCACAAAAATCATGCTGGAACTTGTCGGCCTGACAGGATTTGAACATCGGTATCCCCACGAATTATCTGGCGGGCAACAACAACGGGTGGCATTAGCGAGAGCCTTGGCGCCCAATCCGGTCATCTTGCTTCTCGATGAACCCTTCAGCAATTTAGACCCTGACATGACGATCAAAATGCGAAAAGAACTCTACCGGTTACTTCGACAAACCAACACGACGGCCGTTCTTGTCACGCATGATCATCAAGAAGCCTTTGCCATGGCCGATCGCGTCGCCGTCCTTCAAGACGGTACACTCGTCCAATATGATTCCCCTGAAGCCATCTATCATCTGCCGACGACTCAATTCGTTGCTGAATTCGTTGGCAAAGCTGACTTCATTCCTGGTATCGTCACAGAGAGTCGGGTTGAGACGGAGATTGGGGATTTTCCGAATCAACGAGAGTATTGCGGGAACCCTAAAGTCTTTGTGATGATTCGTCCCGATGATGTGAAGATTACCGCCAACCCCGCAGGCCATGCTCATATCATCAGCCGACAATTTCGAGGATCACAACATCTCTACACAATCCAGTTGGCCTCAGGGCATATCGTTCATAGCGTGCAACCATCCGACCATTCTCACCCGATTGACCTGAAAGTCTCATTAGAAGTGATTGCGACTCATACGGTATTATTTGAACATCCAACTGAATCAACAAGTTAAAGGAGGGACAGGTATGACACATTGGACAATCAAACGCGCGTTACTGTTATCCGTTCTCTGGCCAGGATGCCTTACACTCATATTGTTGAGCTCAACGGTCTATGCCAGCGGAAAGGGCTATGACGGACACCACAAAGGACATCATGGGAGTCCCCATGCCAGCATGGGCATGAACGATCATGGCTCTTCACCTCACAAGGCCAATTATTCAGGCCATGGAACTGGACATCACAACAGCAAAAGTCACGGAATGGGCAGCGGACATGGATCCTACGGCAAAGGGTATGGTGGCGGACATGGGAAACGGGGCTATGGGAAGCACGGCGGAGCCCACCAAAGCGCCAGTGAATTCATCAAGCATGTCCTGAAATATAAAGAAGGCATGGCGATTACCGATGAACAGGAAGCCAAATTACATGACATCCAAACACGCTACAAGAAAACCCGCATCAAAATGAAAGCCGAAGTCGAGCTGGCCAACTTGGATTTACACGAATTGCTGAAGAAAGATGATTCAAGCCTCTCAGATATTGAATCAAAACTCAAAAATATGCATAACGTGAAAGCCGATCTGTATATGGCTTCCATCAAAGCCCGTCGAGACGCAAAAGCCGTATTGACCGACGAACAACGAAGCCGCATGAAAGCCGTTCATGATCGCATTCAAGCCTACTCCTCAGAAGGCGGGATGGCTAAAAAGGGGCACCCAGGCGGATACAAACATCACGGGAAAGATAAAGACAAGTCTGGCTACTAGACAGACACCAGACGAGACAGTCGTTCCAGATAGAGAAAGAGGCCCCATGTGGGGCCTTTTTTGTTGTTACACAGCCTGAGTCACACAATTCCAGATAAAGGTAAGTAAAAAATTAATTATTGTGTGATTCGCCAATCATAGGCACGCTGAGGTTCGATCAAACACCATCAAACATGAAAAAAACCTGGCCTTGACTCATAGCAAGGTATGTATGAAATTTAATTACAGGAGGTTTTTCATGAGACAGGCTGTGACAGTAAGCTTACCGGAAGACATTGCCCGAGAACTCGACAAAGTGGCACAAACCGAAGGGATTTCACGCTCAGACCTTATTCGAGAGTCTGTCCGTGATTACTTGTTCATAGGAAAATTTCGTCAACTTCGCAAACGTCTCATGCTCAAAGCTCAAACCCAGGGGGTCTACACCGATCAAGATGTATTTGACCGCATCTCATGAAACTCGCATTGGACACTAATGTCCTTATTGCCGCCTTCATTGCACACAGAACCTGCTACGACGTTTTAGAGCACAGCATTCGTCAACATGAACTCATCGCTTCAACGCTTATTTTTGATGAAGTCCGAAGCACATTATTGAAAAATTTTCATTACACTCGGCAAGAGACAACAGATGTTATCACCCTCCTCAAAGCAGGCATTGTCGCTGTCGATCCTCATCCACTGAAAACTTCAATCTGTCGAGACCCCGATGATGATATAATCCTTGCGACAGCAATTACCGGGGCATGTCAGTGTATCGTCACAGGCGATCATGACCTACTCGAATTCACAACATACCAGGGAATCGACATTCTCTTGCCAAACGCGTATTGGCGATATGAGCAAGAGAGTGGAAGTTTGTCATAATCCTCTCTTTATTAGCTCAAATACTTTGCTTTAGAGGAACTTTATGAAGAGAAGAATTCCACATCAACCTCCAGAATCCAGCAATTGATAGGCCTCCTTTGCAGAACTTCTTATTGCATTTGCAATCGACTTTTGAGCCCAGAAGAGACCGTCACTTTCCCATCCGCATCGACAATGACTCCTTCCACTTCCGGTAGCCGCTCAATTAAGGCCATGCCCTTTTGAGGACCCATGACAAAGATTCCCGTATCGAGACCATCCGCCATGACGCCTTGTGATGCGATGACGGTCACACTTTGCGTGGAGCGTGCTGGCTGGAGAGTTTTGGGGTCCAGAATATGGTGATAGCGAACGCCATCTTCTTCAAAGTATCGTTGATAGTCTCCAGCCGTCGACACGGCCTCATTCTCCAGCTCAATCGTGGCTAGCACTTGGCCTTGCTCTTTTCGTGGGTGTTGAATGCCAAATAAAAATTGCCGACCATCCGGCATCCGGCCAAACGTCTTGATATCGCCTGATATGGCCACCACTCCCGCAGTGGCCCCAACCGACTGCATCACCTCTGCGGCAAGATCTGCGGCAAATCCTTTCCCAATACCTCCAACATCTACCTGCATGCCCGGACGTCCAAGCGAAACGGTTCCAGCCTGCCGGTTGAGTTGAAGTTGCGACAAATCAAGAAGTGACTGCACTGCCTCCAATTCTTGAGGCGCCGGCACTCTCCCCTTCTCACTGACATTCCAAAGATCGACGGCAGGACCAATGGCAATATTGAAACTCCCTCCTGTTAACCGGTCCATTTCTAGTGAATCTTCTAAGAGGTTCATGGTCTCAATGCTTACCTTCACAGACTGTTGACCGGCCGCCGCATTGACGCGAGAAAGCTCACTATGAGGAATCCACGTGCTCAACAGTTCTTCCAAACGACGAATTTCTTTTAATCCGGCATCCACGGCCTGCTGTGCAGTTGTCTGATCAGGAGCCACACCCGTCACAAACACCAGCGTGCCCATCAAATATTGACTGCGCTTGACCAACGCGCTCTGTGCAACACTCGCCGCTCCAAGAGCGAAGAGGACCAAGAACAAGACGACTCTCATGATAAACATTCGGGATAACCTCACTATCATACGCACACAGCCCTCACACACATGACACACAACGTACGCTGCATTGTCTTCCGTCTCGCAGCTATTGACGATAAAAATATTTGACCTTCGGGTTCGGTGCGATCGCATACAATCGAGCTTGCCCCTCAAGCAGCTTGGGAAACGAGTTGACGACTGACCTCCCCTTCATCACCGGATAATGATCAAATATTTCACCCCAATTCAGAGTACCTTCAGAAACATCAAACGTCACCATACGTTGCGTACGCGGAGTATCAACGTCCAATTGCCAGGTTCCTACATACGTGACATCACTCGCCGTAATATCAAAGGTCCCGCTCAAATAGGACTGAGCCGTAAAAGGCCCT
>BQIY01000155.1 GCA_021604265.1 Nitrospirales bacterium | reverse complement strand
TATTCTGATCCATACTGATTCCTCTTAGATGAGAGTTGGAGCAAGGACAGCCCCCTGGAGCATGCGATTGGCTGACAAGACCTTGGCAAGATCTTGTTGACTTAATCGTGGTCGCTCACCCGTGAACTGTGTCGACGCATTGTGACTCCCGGTCGTGAGCACTTGCTTGCGAAGCCACACATTGGGATAGGTGCCATATATTTGAACACGTCCAAACCCTACCACACGATTGACCTTTCCGATTTTTGTAAAAATTGATACATATCCATCGAGACGTACATGCAGAGGGTGGAAGAGCTGAGGGTCCGACACAGTCTGTCCGATATGTGTCAGGATCTGACCAAACTGCCCAATGGGCTTTCCTTGGAGAAAGATTTTACCCAATGAATTGCTCAACACCGCTACCGGAACTTGTTCCGGCATGGCCTCCCAAGCCTCTTTATCGAATGCGCATGGCAAGGCACCCAGTAGCGTAAGATGACCAGATTGCGGCAAGCCAATCTGCCTAGCGGGAAGCAATTGCGCCGTTGCGGAACTAGCAATTTCGAGGACAGAGAAGGGTTGATGAACAAAATTACCTTTCAACAGTGACGGCAACGGCCATCCAAAATCCTTGGCGAGTCGTATCTGGGTCACACCTGGGCGGGGAAAATTTTTTTCCGCTTTGATCGATGAATTTGGCCCCATGATCATTTCAATCATCGCTTCTTTCCGGCCTTGATTTTGGGGATTGGGAAATGAGTCGAGAGCTAAAAATTGAGCCGTCGTGTATAAACGAGCTTGTGCCCATGCACCATATCCCCATTCCACTCCAAGCATGCCAACACTCAAAATGGCCCACGCCAGAACTGTGATGATGAGAAAAATCATAATTCCGTTGTTTTTATGGCTACTGCCCGATAACGTGTCATGACCTGACGCATCTCCTGCCCACTCTTCACAGAAATCGATAATTACTGAAACACTTCTCGCCGAAAAACGGCTTGAGCAGAGAGAACATGCGGATACTCCTTCACACTTGTGCGGGACCTGACACGATTTGGGGTATCTGTCAAAGACGATTCTCCTATTTGTCGCTCACTGGGCTCAGGACGATCAGATGAAAAAAAAGAGTTTCCTTCGGACGAAATGGACACAGAGTCCGGCAGGACAGATTGAGGGAGCCAATTCATCAACATTGGCTGAAACGGGTAATTAATCCGTAACGCTACGAGTCCAGCCAGTGCTCCCTGTTGAGAGGGCTGCAGACTAAATGGCCCAGAGTTCGGATCTTCTGGATTTCCTCTGATCTCTTCCAAAACGGGTTTTAATTTAATGTGTTCACCGTTTGGCACCCCAGATATTCCATCGTATGGCACATTCACAGACCAGACATTTAAGTTGGTTTGTCGTTTATGATCTTGCACAACAACTCCGGGAAAGCGAAGAACCTTTCGTGTGGTGCCGTCGAGCATAAGGTCTTCCACATTCATTAAGGGACGAAGCATGCGATTGACAATTGGCAATCCATCTAAAAAGTTGTTTAGTCGGTAGGAGTCGGCAAAGCGATCAATTTCAATGACTAACGCAGCAGAATCATAGACTCGACTCTTCACTTGAGGAAGCTGTAGCGCTTCTTCAAATGTCATGATTGGAGACAAGGGAAACAGTGCAAGCTCTCGAGCAGCTACTCTGGCTGTCTCTTGTAACAGTTGGGACACAAAAACCATTCGTGCCACATCAACAACCAGAGCAATCAATAAGGACAGACTGACAGCAATAAGCGAAAACTCGACAAAAACTGAGCCGCGTTCATTCACGCCAACCCCGCGTCTGGCTTTTCTTCCACTCTCGTGTTTTTTCATATAAAACACAAAATACTTACTGAATGGTTCATTGAAACGTATGGATTCCTGCTTATGCGTTTCGTCGCACATGCCCACCTTCATGAAGAAACCCCATCCTCACAAACTGATACGTTCGATACGATCGGGTTCAAGCTTTATGCCAAGGATGAGAAACTGGGAATATTGGAGAACATTCAGCATGATTTTCGAATAACAAGAAACGAACGAACAAACCAGGCAAGAACTTCCTTTATTCTAGGCAATTTTTACGAAATTTCAGAGAACGCTCTTTTCGATATTCTACAGATTAGAGGACAAAATACTTCCTTCATTCGGATAACCTCATCCATCGAATTTCAATCTCGCAGAAATCAAGCACCCGTATTGATCAGCCGAGGAGAACCGTATGTCCACCATCACTCACCGTCATGAACCAGCCCTGACCTCGACTGGATTCAAATCGTCCTACTCAATAGGTCAGTGGTGAAGACTCCCTTCATTCGCTGGGCTATCGTGTTCGCCATTCTTGTATTAGGTCAGCACTATATCTTGAAACAATGGGGATGGGGACCTGAGAGGTTACAGAATCTTGAGATTGATACCGTTACGGCCGCGTTGTCCCATTCCCCAAAACAAACGATGACCGTTACGAGTGATGTTCAAGGAGACATCGTTATTCCGCTCAGAAAAAATGGCGGAGGCTGGATCATTTCCGTTGAACTCAACGGGCTATACTCTGCCAACTTGATCTTGGATACCGGTGCCACCATCACAAGCCTATCCGAGGACCTCGCCTTTGATATGGGGTTAACGGCCGACCCTCGCTACGCTCCGATTACGGCCGAAACGGCGAATGGGAGCACTACCGCGTGGATCACTCACGTCCAAACAATTCAAACAGGAGAGGCAGAACTCAATAACCTGCAGGTTGCTGTTCTGGACTTTTCCAACTTGTCACAGAGAAATATTAATGGGCTCTTAGGGCTCAACTTTCTGAAAAAATTCGACTGGCAGCTCGATCAGGAACAGAAAGCCTTAATTCTGAACTCGAAATCCTAAGAGTCTTTCATAATGCACCGATTATTCACTTCCATGATCGGCACTTGTCATCAAATGCAATAAGCCCTCAGGTCCTGCCTGTTCACTGGAATTTTCTCTTGAGTCTCCTCAAAATGACCCAAGCCATCCTTCGATTCTTGACAATTCTAGAAGACACTATGGTAATACTACGGATCTACGGATCCGCTAACTAAATAGAGGATAGGACCTTTCATTTACACATATATCGCGAAACTCAGCATCCACCTCACGCCGGAGAACCACTATGGTCGAGGCCTTGCACATCAAGAGGATCAATTGCACAAGGCGGTAAATAAACCTTGGAATTCGCCTGATAGTGGGGTATGCTTATCATCACCTTGAATAACGGTTTGGAGCTGTAAGCTATTTATTCATCACCTATTGATCATACATTATGAAATTTTTTGTATATGCAGACAATCTCAATCCTGTTCAGCTGAAACGTCGCGCTCCGGAGCACAAATGGCTCTACCATGCCTACCTGCTGGACCACACCATCCAATTCGCTCGATGGTCATCGCAATGGCGCTGCGGGTTGGCCACCATCATGCCTTCTCAAGGAGAACGTGTGTGGGGAGCCGTCTTTGACATCACAGAAGAAGATCTGAAAGAACTCGATAAATTTGAGGGGGATCTTCCAGAAGGCGCATTTCGACATTTAGAAGTGAATGTCGTGAAAGAAGATGAGCAGAAAGAATTAGTTACCACACATTCTGCGCAAGCCATTGGAAAGTTTAAGGCTAAAGAACATTATTTAGATTGGATTCTTACGGGAGTCCGACATTGGAAACTTCCGGATGAATGCCTAGAAATGTGGCAAGTCTTTCGCCCCCGCTAATCGCCTAGAGCAATATGGTTATTTTCTCGCCCATCACATCATAGGAATTTACCATTCACGTAGCCCTGAGTTATTGTCCCAATTAAAGGAGAATCCCTTATGCCAAAGCCGAAATATCATATCTTAGTCTGTACAAACTCACGCCCCCCAGGTCATCCGAAACCGTCATGTGGTGCCGCTGGATCTCAGAATCTCCTCATGGCCTTGAACATGGGGTTAATCGAACGAGGCGTGCAACCTGGCGAAGTGTTGGTGACAGGATCAACATGCCTTGGTCCGTGTGAACAAGGTCCAACTGTCGTCGTCTACCCAGATGGAACCTGGTATTCACAAGTGAAAGAGACTGATGTCTCTAAAATTCTCGATGAGCATATTAAAGGTGGGAAGCCTGCAGCGGATTTAAAGCCAGATGCCGTTTGGGGGTAATCGTTTAGGATAGCCATGCCTGATCATTCCCACACGCACAGTCATTTAGAAAATCCGTCTCACCGTGAACATAAAGACCGGGGGCCTCACGAGATTGGATGCATGGTCATTACTTGTAGCGACACTCGTACTCCAGAAACGGATACGAGCGGTCAGCTTATCCAACAACTACTCAACCAACGTCGGCATCGTGTGTGTTCTTATAGCATCATCAAAGACGAACCGGAAGAAATTAGACGCGTATTACACGAGGCGGCCTCGAACGATTCAATAGAAACCGTCATCATCAACGGCGGAACAGGCATCTCACGACGCGATGCCACCTTTGAAGCGATTGATCAGCTACTGGAAAAACGGCTTGACGGATTCGGTGAAATTTTTCGCTACTTGAGCTACAAAGAAATTGGTTCACCGGCCATGTTGAGCCGAGCGACCGCCGGACTGTATCAAGGGAAAGTCATTTTTTCCGTCCCCGGCTCAAAAGGGGCTGTCCAATTAGCCATGGAAGAACTGATCCTCCCAGAAATGGGACACATTGTCGGCGAAATGCGAAAGTAATTTCGCAGACTCTCCTTAGTCATTCATATTCACATGCCAGCATTCAGCCCTCTGCTGCTCAGCAAGTATTCCTAAAAAAGGAGAATGTCCCCTTTTTTAAAGATTGTTGTTTAAAGATGCTCGACCACAAACGAAGCTGAATGGTAAGAAAAATAGGATTATGCTGTTTGTGATGATCGAGGAAGAGAGTCAAATATAAGAGGAGAATGTTCCTTCTTTTGTAAACACTTGAACCATCTACTAGGGCATGGCTTTAAGAGGAAATCGTTCGGGATGCTCTATTGACTCCAAGCCCAAATCAATGTCGAGATCTGGCCAATAAAAGAGGCCTGCCGTAGGCTGCTCGACATTGAGAATGCCCCCTATGGGGACGTCCTTAAACCATGGAAAATCATCATACGAGAGGAACAGCTCCCGGTCCGAAACTAAAAGCCAAAAACCATGAGCAAAAACATTGGTGTTTTCAACTTCTGAAATGGGTATTCCACGAGTTCTTGAGTTCATCTTGATGTTCCTCGATAATTCCTTCAATTTCTCTCAGTTGTGAACGTGATAGACCATAATTTCTCGCCAATCGAGTTGGGGCTCTAACCAAAACTTTGCTTCTCCGTTACTACAGATGACATGAACATGTTAGCGCAATTCTTCACGTGAAAAGAAAAAGAAGCGATAACCCTGCTGTCGAAATACCGTAAGACTCATCTTATCACAAAACGCGGAAGCCGCAGTATCGTTTGTGAACATCCATGATATTCGGTGCAGGCAATAAGTCTCTTTTTTGCTATCACGAAATGAAACGAGCTACATTAACTGAAAAGTTTACGCTTCATTTTCTCATATTACCCCATCTTTCCTTTCTTCTTCGCTTCAAATAAGGAATTGAAGGACCCGATCACTCAGCAGCTGACTTTCGTTCCTTTAATCACGACTTTCAGTGATGATGCAGAACCTAACGCCCTGAAGAGCTGCTTGTTCGCCTAATTCCCATGATCGAGACAGATCAGATTCTAGAAAAATTCGTTAAGTAACTTCAGTCCTGACCTAGCCAATCCGTTCCCAAGCTGAATGAGAAAGGAAACGAGGGAATATCAAAGACCCTGCCCTCTTTGACTAACTATAAAGAGACAATAACTGCTAGAATTAGCCAATGGATGAATGTTGCAAGATCGCTACAATTTCGCAAAAGCAGCGTCGCGTTATTGGTACGGTACTCTGGATCAACATCAGTATGTTTATCCTAGAGGCCACGGCGGGCCTTGTCAGTCATTCAACAGCGCTACTCGCTGATTCCGTTGATATGTTAGGCGATGCCATCGTCTATGGGT
>BQIY01000154.1 GCA_021604265.1 Nitrospirales bacterium | reverse complement strand
TCTATCTGTGTGTGGCATTTCTGGTGTCATGGAAGGTGACGCTGACGGCGATTGTCGCGAGTGTCTGTTTATTATTCGTGTTGAGTAAACTTATTCGCATGGCCAAGCGGGCGGGCAGACGGCAAACACGGTTGTTGAAATCCTTGTTGGCTGTTATGACCGACAGTTTGCGTTCCGTTAAACCTCTTAAAGCAATGGCGCGTGAAGCCCTGTTTAGTTCACTGTTGGAAACTGAAACGCGAAAGCTCAACAAGGCCATCAGAAAACAGGTCATGAGCCGAGAAGCTCTACGAGCGTCGCAAGAACCCATGCTGACGATTTTGGTTGCCACGGGACTGTATATTGCCTTAGTGAAATGGGGAATGCCATTTGCCACTGTCATGGTTTTAATTTTATTGCTGGCGCAGATGCTGAGTCGACTGGGAAAAGTGCAGCGTCAATATCAGGATATGGTGATATTTGAGAGTGCGTACTGGTCATTGCGTGAAACGATCGAGCATGCAGAGCAACAATGTGAAAATGTTTCAGGCGATCAAGTGCCGGTGTTAGAACACAGTGTGAGACTTGATCATGTGACATTTTCTTATGACAAACGAATAGTGCTTCAAGATGCTTCATTGACAATTCCGTCGGGTGGCTTTACGTCTATCGTCGGTCCATCCGGTGCCGGAAAAACCACCATTGTTGATCTGGTGATCGGCCTGATCCGACCCCAACACGGTGAAATCTTTCTCGACGATCTGCCTTTGGAAGCGGTTGATCTTAAGGCCTGGCGGCGTACCATCGGCTACGTACCGCAGGAAACACTGCTCCTCCATGATTCTGTCTATCAAAATGTGACGTTAGGGGATCCGGATCTTCAGCGTGCAGATGTTGAACGTGCTCTTCGTGCAGCCGGAGCCTGGGAGTTTATTCAGCATCTTCCTGAAGGGATCCAGACCTCGGTCGGTGAACATGGGAGTAGTCTTTCCGGTGGCCAACGTCAACGGATCGCCATTGCTCGAGCCTTAGCTCATCGTCCGCGACTACTCATTTTGGATGAAGCCACCAGTGCGCTTGATTCGGAAACCGAAACTGAAATTTGTCAAACATTGCAAGCGCTTCGCGGGATCGTCACGATTTTAGCGATTTCTCACCAAGCGGGACTCATTGATGCGGCTGATCGGGTATATCGCTTAGAACATCGTCAAGCCATACTCGTTGAGGATCGTTCCGCATCGGGCCCTTCCGTTAATGGCTGATGGTTAGCCAGGTTTAGATAGCGACCTATCCATGACCTCCCATATTTTCCAATGAAAGCTGTCTGGAATAATGTCTAGAGCAATTCGGAGGTGAGCGTTGAATGAGAGGTTAATTCAGACGCTGCACTCTGAGCCGTCTCAAGAACGCGCATGTCTTCGCGTTCTTTTGGTCGTCGATTCGCTGTATTGGACGATTGGTCATTTTGCGAGCCAGGTGGCAGAGAAGAATCCTCGTATCAAGACCACTATTTGTTCGCAACATGTGATCAGGCAGTTTACAAAACGATATGGGCACTTTCCGCTTTCGTTTGATCTTGTCCATTTTTTAAACACCAAGACAATGGAGCCATTTTGCGGTCGTTTGCCAGTGGTCGCCACACTTCACCATGTCGATACCAGTACCAATCTCAAATATCTCGATGACTGTGATGCGGTGATGACGGTGTCTGGACAATGGTATCAATATTTAGTTGATTCGGGTGTTTCTTCTCAGAGACTGGGCATTGTCCCGTTTGCGGTTGACAGCGAGGTCTTTTACCCAGGAAGCCCGGAGGAGAGACGCGGTCTTCGCCGTGCACTCACGATCGCAGAAAATGCCTTTGTGATTGGATTTTCTGGAAGACGGACCAGTGATAATGACGGAAGAAAAGGAACCGATTGTTTACTCGCAGGCTTGAAAGCCATGCGTCAGGCTTCTGCTCAATTGGCCACATTGATTATTGGACCAGGATGGGAAGACTTTGTTCGCCGGCTTCATGACGAAGGCATACATGCTGTTCATGTTCCGTATCAACTTGATCATCGTGAAATAGCCAGAATGTATCGAGTGCTTGATGTCTATTGGGTGACCTCTCGAATCGAGGGTGGGCCTGTGCCGCTCCTTGAGGCGATGGCAACCGGGATCCCCTGTGTTTCGACTCCGGTTGGTGCCGTTCTTGATGTTGTGAAGGATCAACGGAATGGCTTTGTGGTTCCATTTGATTGCCCAGACCAATTGGTCAGGAGAACAGTAACGCTTGCTGCCGATCATGAGTTCAGTCTACGAATTGGCCAAGAGGCCAGAGCCACGATGATGGAAGAGCGTTCGTGGAGTCACACTCAAGCACGTCTAGTCAAACTGTATGAAACAGCCATAGCAAATTTTCGTGTGAACCAGTCGCAATCTGTTTCGAAGGTGAGGAGCGGCGGCGTTGCCTCCCATCAAGTGCCGTATGCCTATGGCCGTACAGCAGAGCATTTTGATGAATTGCCGGAAAATATAAAGAAATGGATTAAGGCTTGTGAGTATGTACGCGGATCAAAAATGCTGATTCAATTGGGTGAATGGCGTCAGGCAAGACATCTAGTGGGGTTGGCCTTGCACGAACAACCCTATAATCTGAATGTCTGGATGCAGATCATAGGGTTGTTCGTGAGTCTGGTGAAAAAACAGCGTTGGCTGTTTCGAACGAGTCGCTGAACTCAGACACGATTTGAAGAACTAGCGGTTCCTAATAGTGTAACGTAATGTCGAGTTGGGTCACTCCTCCATCAAGAATCTGAAATGACACCTCGTTGTGGGCGGGTGCCGCAAAAAAAAGCTCAGGGTTTTTCGAGAATCCGACTCCTTCAATTGGAAGTCCAACCCAGTTTCGGTCTAATGTTTTGTTGTTATTTTCATCATGGTGGACCACAACGGCATAGGTACCTGGATGAGGCGCTTTCAGACAAATTTGTGTTGAGGTGGTTTCCGCTGACTCTCGTTTGGCATCAAGCTTTTTTCCTGACACCAAAAATTCTTCCGGTTTGTCGCCATACAATTTAGCTTTTATGGAACCCCGGTTGTTGCGAACGCCTAAAACGGTAATGAGAATAGGGTGTGAAGCTTGAGCACAGTAGACTGGTAGGGTTTCTGAAGTTAGCTGAGCCGAGAAGGTTGTCGAAATGCCTAAGCATGCGAAGAGGGTAAGAGCCTGGAGGCAGGTCTGTGTTCTTTTCCTGTGGTCTCTGAACCTTGTCGGGATGATGGGGTGCTTGTTCATCGCTTCTGTTTCGATTAAGAAAACCGTTACACTGTCCTACAAAAGTTTTGCCGTCATTGTCATATCTTGACATCCTGAGCGTCGAGCTTTAGTTTGGACCAACTAGTGTCCGAAGTGGTTCCCCATGAGTTATTTTTGCTTTCCTGCAGAGGTTTATGACATATCTTAACTTAGACGTTCTTGAATCTATTGATGCTGATGCTTATCGGCAACAAAGGCCATATCCTTGGATCAATCCCTATGGTCTGTTGCGTGAGGAGGCGTATCAGTCTTTGATTGATGCCTTGCCGGATCTTTCATTATTTACCACCACGTTTGGGCGAGCGAGGAAATACGGTCAAAAAAGTCATGATCGTTATACGTTGAAGTATCATCAGGATATACCCATAAACAGACCGTGGTCTGAATTTATCGAAGAGCTTCAAGGGAACACGTATGAAGCATTCCTCAAGTCCCTTTTAAAATGCCGTTCGATTGAACTAGACTTTTTCTGGTTCTACACCCCGAATGGCTGTTCCATCTCACCCCATTGCGATCATAAGAATAAGGTTGGCGCTCATCTGTTTTATTTTAGTACGCCGACCGATTGGGATCCTGAATGGGGAGGGGAAACCCTTATTCTTGATGATGGAGGAAATCTTGACCGCAAGTCGGCTCCGCAGTTTGAGGAATTTCAGAGCACGATTTCCTCCCAGGCTATGGGAAATTATAGCCTGCTCTTTTCACGAACGCCAAATTCGTGGCATGGCATGAAAGAGATTCGTTGCCCGGAAGATCGTTTGCGAAAAGTGTTTATGGTGGCGATTAAGCGTTTGACTCCCATTGACCGGCTCTCTCGAGTTTTCGGCGTTTCACCAGCATCTGAAGGTTACTAGGTATTTGTTGGCGCGTTCCACCTGCCTCCGCCTTTTGTCGTTTCACCAATACCTCCTCTTGTATCCGAGGTCTCTTGAGAAATGACTCAATTACGCTGTTGAAATGAGTCAATGAAAAATTATGGCGAAGACGGTTCGATGCGGGAAATGACGTCACTGAGTTTTTGCGCAATAATGTTATTGCCCAAACTGTTGACATGACAGAGGTCGATATAAATCGCGTCTTTTCGATCAAAGGCATCGGAGAAATCGTGCAGCCAGGTCAGATTTTCTTGTCGTTTGATGTGTTGAACATGCGGATAGACCGCATTCCATTCCGACCCATCGGAGTCTTCCTCTAAGTAAGAAATGTTCGGGTTGCCAAACTCGGCAACTGGTTGAAGAATGGCATGAAAGTCGGCTCCTTGCATGGCTGCCACGGTTTTGGCAATTTTCCAATTATTGACAAGCGTGGTGGCAACAGTTTTCGCATAGTCAGGGTTGTCGTCACATCGAGAAGGAGGACGGTGGCCTTGTTTGAAAATCGTTTGGATAGCTTTTTGCGTTGAGTGAAATAAATTTTGGGGCATTGCCCATTGATGTTCGAGTTTTTGGATGATTTTTGATTCTTCCCGGTGTCCATTAATTGAGACATCCCCTCGGCATAGCGTGAGCGGATCGTTACACCCGTCATAAAACACAATGACATCCATCGGCTGACTTTGGTTCACGAGATTGACCAACCGTGCCAAGCCTTGCCGGCTGATAAAACCTGATTGTGCATGATTCGAAACACGGTACTCAGGATGGAGCGTATGGAAGTGAGCCGGGATGGTATTGTGATCGTCGACTCCGCTTCCCCACATCGTGGAGCCGCCAAAAAAATGTATATGTTTGGTTGGCTGATTGGTGGTTTGAGGAGTGATGCGTTCCCCATGGACGGGTTCAACATTCGTTGTGACGCCGGAAAACGGCTCTCGTGACCATCCCATGTAAGGGACATAACGCTTGGTGAGTAAGCGAAGTTCCCTGAAGATTTGTTGCGCCGACTCTTGATTGGGCAGACTTTCACGATACAGAGGTTGTCCGATCCGGACAAAGGTTTTGTTATAGAGATACACACCGTCGATGATGATCGAAAAAAAGAAGTTGACTGATAGCAAGCCAACCAGTAACACCGCTATATTCGTCAAAATCAGCTTTGTGATTGCCTTCATTGTCCTATTATGAACAGACGGTTGTCGTTGGAATCAAAAATGATTGTTTGGCGGGTATTTACGGGTGTTAATTGTACCTGGGGAACATCAACCCTTGTCGTCCTCGGCATCGCTGAAGCGGTCAAAGTCTTCTTCTCGTCCAATAAGGACCAAGACATCACCTTTTTCGATGATCTCATCGGGGGATGGCGTGAAATTAAATGATTCTCCGACCATCATCCGACCTTTGACCATGCGTGTCACCTGTTTTTTGATGCCGATGATATTTAAATTATGTTGCTGGCGAATTTTGGATTCTCCGATACTTAACCCAGATAATTTATCAGAAACGGAAACTTCTTCGATACTGTAGCCAGGTGCGAGTTCAAGGTATTCCAAGACATTTGGCGAAATGAGTCGATGGGCGAGGCGAATGGCTGTATCACGTTCAGGGTAAATGACTTCATTGACACCGAGGTTCTTAAGAATTTTCCCTTGAATGGGGGCCACAGCCTTCGCGACAATAGATTGTATGCCCATTTCCTTGAGTGTTTGGACAATCAGAATGCTCGCTTCAATATTCTCGCCAATGCTGACCACGGCGACATCGACGTTCTGAGCACTCACCGCTTTGAGTGCTCGTTCATCGGTGGCATCGCATTGGACGGCAAAGGTGGCGATATCACTGATGGCTTGAATTTTTTCCTCATCGCGATCAATGGCCAAGACTTCACATCCCTTATTGATTAGTGTTTCAGCCACGCTATA
>BQIY01000153.1 GCA_021604265.1 Nitrospirales bacterium | reverse complement strand
GAGAAATATCTAATGTTTGGACAGCCATGGCTCGTCTCCTTCTGTTATCGAGTTATGAAACGGAATCAACTGCTAGACCACGAAGATATCCTGTTCCGCCCACTCAGGTGCCGCATTTTTCGCGGTGCCGGTGAGCGCGATGTACGCCTTCTTATCAACCCCTAACGGCAGATCTTTTGGAATGCCCATGACCGTTTGGGTTTTAAAGACGGTGCCCGGAGCCAGATCAAAGAACGGGAATTCCGGCTCGGTGCAACCGAGACACGGCATTCCCGAACGCGTTTTGGAGGACTGGCGATTCCAAAGAATCCGGTTACATGGAGAGTGGGTCATCGGTCCGCGACAACCCAGATCATAATACAGACACCCTTTGCGTTGGCCGAATTCCGTGGCCGAAACCTTATAGGCGAAGTGCATGTTCCGCGTGCATCCGGTCTGGGTAAAACTCTGGAAAAAAGTCTTGGGACGTTGAAGATCGTCCAAGGCGACCTCAGCGCCTCGTCCGGTTGCCACTGCCACGACAATCTGGGTGATCCAGTCAGGATGGGCGGGGCATCCGGGAATATTGATCACAGGCAACCCCGCCTTTGAGCGGAATTCTTTTCCTAAGGCTCCCCCGTGATTTCTCTTCAAAAATTGCAAACCTTGGGATTCGCTGGGATTCGGAGCCGTTGCCGGAATCCCTCCCCATGTAGCGCAATCACCAATCGCCACCACATATTGAGCCACATCGGATAATTCGCGCACCCATTCTTTCATCGGTCTGGCAGCAAAACGATTCCATTGCCCCGTCCCGTTCGGAGCATTCACGACGGTCCCTTCGAACACAAAAATATCCAACGGGATAGCCCCGGAAATGCAGTCACGGAGAATCTTCTGAAGATTATCTCCCAATTCGACTCCCAGAGAAGGGTGCCACAACACATTGATTCCGAAGTCCGTAACAAGATCACACGCACTCGGTTCTTCCGCATTCAGAAATGACATGGTATTTCCGGAACATGCCCCACCTTGTAGCCAGAGTAGATTCGCCATAGTCTTACTCCTCAAAAAGGTTTGTCAGAACGCGACGGCCTTTCCATCCACAACACAGTTCAACAATACAGCGTAATAAGCAACAACCAGGCCTAATCATTTCGAAAAGGATAGTGTGATTGTGTGGGAATATCTTTGGGATTTCATGGTGTTGAGGTAAGAGTAGGATTTCCGGTGACCTCAACCCGACTCTGTCCTATGAAAAGAAGGTTTACAGTTAATGGAAAAGTGCGAAGAAGGTTGCCATGATCGGCTCACGACTCAACGCAACGCAGCGTGCAGTTTCTGCGGAGGTTCTAAAGAGGAAAATTTTAAAAAATTCAGGATTCGAGGTCCGAGTCAGGGTGGAGCGTTTGGATATGGTGAAAATCGCCCTGATGCTCAGTCAAAACAGGATGGAAATTATCCGCGACGGTTTCCGCAGACAGGGCATTGGGTTTCAAGTGTATAACCGTACCAAATGCCTTGACAGCGACTGCACCAATGTCCGTTCGTCTGCTCTTCTGTCAACTCAAGCTGCCGGGCGAGTGGAGTGACCCCGAGTTCCTTTATCTGTGGTGGTGTGGATTCAGGAATCATCTTTAAACGATCCTTTGTGATGTCCCAGAGTCTTAGCCTTCGGAGAAGAAGGATGTTGTCCTTCGGGTGAACGAACGGAAATGAATCTCATCAGGGTCCTAGTGAGTCAATTGATAAAGGTTGTAGCGTTTGATTTTATTGGCTAACCCCACGCGTGACAATCCCAGCTCTTTGGCCACCTTACTTTGGTTCCAGCGGTGCCTGATGAGCGCTTGAGAAACAATTCGGGCTTCAAGCCGTTCGACCTTTTCCTTCAATGTTCGTCCCCCGTTGAGGTGCCCGCGATCCTTGAAGGGATCTTCCGGGAAGGCCCGGGTTAAATCCGGTGAAAGATGTTCAATGGTCAGGAATTCCCCCTCACCGGCAAGGGAAACCATTCGATGAATTTCGGTTTCCAGCTCCCGGATATTTCCTGGAAATGAATAGGCCTGGAGGTGATGCATCACTTGAACTGAAAGGCCGGCTATTTTTCGATTTAAACTTTCGGAATATTTACGGGACAGGTATTCGGCCAGGACAGGAATATCTTCCTGACGATCTCGAAGCGGAGGGATAAGAATTTCAAATCCGCGAAGACGAAAATAGAGATCTTGCCGAAATTTGCCTTCCTTGACCGCTTCCTTAATGGGCCGGTTTGAGGCTGCCAGAATCCGGACATGCGCATGGCTCGTTTGCTCCGTCCCCAAGGGCTTGATTTCCCCTTCCTGTAAGAATCGAAGCAGACTCACCTGGAATACTGGGGAGACTTCTGAGATTTCATCCAGAAACACCGTGCCTCCGTCCGCAGCGGAAAATAATCCTAGTCGATCGCTTACGGCGCCGGTGAACGCCCCGCGCTTGTGGCCGAAAAGTTCGGAGTAGAGTAAATCGTCGGGTAGCGCACCACAATTTTGCGTCAGAAAGGGATACCCCTTCTGCTCACTGAATCCATGAATCGCTTGAGCCATAAGCTCTTTGCCGGTTCCCGTTTCTCCTTCAATGAGCACAGGCAGATCGGTCGGGGCGGCCCTTTTCGCCAGATTACAGACTTCCAACATCCTGTCGCTGGCGAACACGAGTTTACCGAATTCATAACTTTCCCGGATGAGTTTGATCAACCCATCCTTGGGACTTCGAAACGCATTGTCGGAAATTTTCAATTCACGGCTTAAGAAACGGTGGCGTCGACTCAATTCACGGCTTTCCAGCGCACGATTGACCAACAGCAAAAGATGCCAGGAAGGAATGGATTTGGGAACCACCTGATACACCGCTTCCAATTTCATGATATCGGAGATAGCCTGTTCATCCCCTGAGTCACTTAGTAACACCCGGACCACATCAGGGTAGCGCACCCGGATCTCCTGAAAGAAATCCACACTCGAGACGTCAGTAATGCCGTCATCGAATAAGATGACATCTATGGTAGGAATTTGGTCTAACGCCTGCCGGGCATGTTTTCCGGTCGTGGCGGTCAAGACCTGGTAGTCTTGGGACAGGCAGGAAAGGAGGGTCTTAGACTTTTCAGGCTCACTTTCAATGAGAAGGATGGTTTCTTCCACGTCTTCCCTCTTCATGTAAGCTGTCAAAGTAGTAATTTAGTTAGCATCTACAAAAAACGCAACCGAAATGGCATTTTTGAGGAATATTGAGCGTAGGGAATCTGTCAGATTTGGTTCATCTATGGAACATTAACGTGTTGTTTCACATTGACTTTTTCTTTTGAAGGCAATGAAAAAAATATGTCGAACAGGGTCCTCAAAATACCGGGTCGCCCCGAAAATGTTCCCCAAAGGGTATCGAAGGGTTTCCTCTCCGGAGAAATCGGACATCAAAATGTAAGCTTCCCCAAAACGTGGACAGACCAAAAGTGGAGCTTTCTGGCTGTTGACGTTGGCCCCCTGGGCGTGGGAGCGGGCCCGCGCTTTTGGACTTTGCTTTTTCATGCGGTTTGCCTGATTCCATAAATATTCTTGAAAGATTAGAATTAGAGGACTGGGAGATGACTAGAGGAAAAGTATTAATAAATCCCTTACGAATTCCGATAAATGGAAGACCGAACGCCATTGTTCTCAAAAAATTTGTGAAAGGTCAATGAACAGCCAAATGAGCTACAGCAAGACAGAAAGAAAGAAGCACAATCACCAACCCGCAGTTTCAGAGGATTGCATGTACTGTCCTTTGAGAAAGTCTGTCTTCTGGCCTATCGTGTTTCTTCTTTTTGTGTTCAGTCCTTTTATTTTTTCTTCAAAAATTTCAAATACATCCTCAATTCCCCAGCTTGAATCGTCCTCACCGGTCCCCAAAGAAGCTCGGCCTCCAGACGTCGTCGATAATGCCCCTACTCTTCAAAAGGTTCAACTCCAGGAAACGGCTTCTCAACAAAAATATAAATTCTCTTTGTAGGTCAAGAGAAATATCAGGAAACTCGTGTTTTCCCAAGCCTAACCCTATCTTGTGGATTCCTCTCGAAAAAGCCCTAGGAATAGGTTGGCACAGAGGAAAATGACTCCAAGCAATAAACCTCCCACGCCGATATAGACGAAGCTCTCTGTCAGAGTATGCCCATGAGCTGATCCCCGACCAATGGAGGGGGCCAACCAAAACATCGTGTACCAGGACAGCGGATAGAAACTGCTCAGCCCCAGAAGAATGGCCGAGGCTTTCTTATAGGTGGGTTTGAGTGTGGAAAACATGACAAGGATGACCAGCCCAGCGAGAAGGCCGCAATGCCCGTGGCGTGAAAGTGAGCCCTTTGAGCATAACGCCAAATCTTGTCAGGACTTTTGGCATCGTGCACATCTGGATTTGCCGTAATCCCTTGGGCTATATAATCCTTGAACAGATCTTCATTGACCCCAAAAACAATACCCATTCCCACGCCAAACAATAGCCCGAGCAACACGAGTGCCAGGCCGATCTTAACAGTGCTCAACTCTTTTTCCATGTGTGGTCTCCACGCACTCAACGGCCCTAACCATCGGTGCAGTTTGATGGTTAAGCCAAAAGATTTTTATTTAGAACAGGCATACAAGACCGTTCTCCGGAACCCATTAATTAAGCACATCATCCATCTGGTGTTGCGCCTTTCACTTCGTAGAATACTTCATGCACATGAACACTCATGAACCCACCATGAAGCTTTCTTCATGGACAGCATTACCATGTTGATATCGCTTGAGGGTTTTTTAGAAAAAGGTACGTCAGGTTTGAGAGGCGTCTTTAAGGATTCATCCTCAGAAGAGTGGTTACTAAAAGAGTGGTCACTCAATTTTCCGGGGGTTGGACCGCAGGCCATGCCAATTTCCCCCACGCCAGGAATCCGGCGTAAAGCACTCCCCTGTCGCTTTTCCAGACTTCTTTGCCACGGGGTGATAGTATCGCGTCAATTGAGTGGAATAAAACGCCCCATCTAAAGATGCACACAGCAGGACGGCGTGATACGATCGCGGATGAACAGAAAGGGTATATAATGTCTCTCTTTCCTCAAGTAACATTCCGCATCTTACACCCCTTTACTGCAGTGGTGTTTGGCCTCATGCTGGCCGCCTGCTCCACAATCGAAACCCCAGGCGAGTTACCGACAGCTTTGTCGGTGGACCTCTCCCGATATGGCGGACTGTGGCATGAAATTGCCCGACTGCCCATGTGGGCACAACGAAATTGCGTATCATCCACAGCCGAGTACCGGCTACTCGCATCAAAAGAGGTTGCCGTGCGAAACGCATGTGTCACCGACACCGGTGAGGAGATCAGCATTGAGGGGGTGGCCACGGTTGTGGATCGAGAACATCAGGCAAAGCTGAATGTCGTCTTCGATCAGTGGGCGGCTAAACTTGTGGCCTTGCTTACCTCATCGGAGCAGGGGAACTATTGGATACTTCGAGTCGACCCCGACTACCGACTTGCGATCGTCGGCACCCCCGATCGTGACTACCTGTGGATCCTGGCACGGACTCCAACGCTCGATGAGGCCAGCTATCAGGACGCGGTCACCTTTAGTCAACGCCTGGGCTTTCATACGGAGCGCCTGATCCGTACCCTTCGCTAGCGCAGATGACGTTCTTGCCTCACAGCTTGGGCAGGTGTCATTCATGAGCGACTTCAACGAAAAGATAACAACTCTTTATGACAGAATCTCCTATGCCGCTTCTCATTTCAGGAAACGAAAAGGCCAGTCTTTGAGGTCCATCTCAATATCTGATCCCGACATTGGAAGGCGAAAACGGTGAAATACCCGTTTCACCGGATCACTTAGCAGACCTCGGCAACCCATTCATCCCTTATCGGGAAAGCTACACGGGCTATCATCCTCTCTAAACGGTTCATTGACGTGGAATCCGGGAATAGAGAGGTGACGTGGTCTAATAGATTGATACCACCTAGTTAAGAGATAATCCACTTAACGGAGGTGATCAATGTTGACCACACGAAAGAAATATTCCAAAGAATTCAAACTGGATGCCGTGAGTCTCGTCGCCGATCAGGGCTATA
>BQIY01000152.1 GCA_021604265.1 Nitrospirales bacterium | reverse complement strand
AACGAATCGCCAAAAGGCATTCATGGAAATTTTGGCTTGAAACAGTGGGACCCCGTTTCTGTTACCGCTCATCCAGCAGGAGAAAGTGATTTCGGCGTGGCTCAGCTCGTTGGCAATGGATGGGAATGGACGTCGACGTTGTTTCACCCGTTTCAAGGGTTTACCCCTCATGCGACGTATCCTGGCTATTCAAGCAGGTTTTTTGATCAGGATCACGTTGTTGTGAAGGGGGCAGGTCCTCAAACGGCGGCTTGCTTGCTTCGTCGGTCTTTTAGAAATTGGTTCCGTCCTAATTACCCCTATGCTCATATCGGGTTTCGATGCGTTCAAAATGGTTCGTAATGTGAAGGGGGAGAGGCTAACGCTTATCTCGCTCTTGATTCCCACCTAACCGACTTGGTCCATCATGAATCGTGCTCGCTCGTGCTGGTCTTCGTGTGGTGGAATGTCTTCCTTGACATCGGTTTGGCGAAACACGACGCTGATAGTATTAACGGCTCAAATTGCCGCAATCTACGCGGCCATTCTTATTCCTTTCAAAGTTGGTATACCTATTATTCCAGGCTTTGTTGAGCTACGTCCTGCGAATGCCATTCCTCTCGTTTCCTCTCTTCTCTTTGGTCCCGCGGCCGCTTGGGGGGCAGGAATCGGTAACCTGATAGGCGATTGCTTTGGCACATTAGGTCCAGCCAGTGTTTTTGGGTTCTTAGGCAACTTTTTTTTGGGCTGGATTCCGTATGTCATGTGGGGAAAGCTTGGTCCGTTTTCATCTGGAAATCCTCCGTATCTGAAATCGTGGAAGCAAGGCGCGGAACTGATGATGGTTTGCGTGGTGTCATCTGCTGTGTGTGCGGTGACGATCGCTTGGGGCGTTGAATTATTAGGGTTGCTCCCTTTTATGGTTCTTGCTCCCGCCATTTTTTTGAATAATGTCGTCATGGGAATGCTGCTCGGACCGCCGTTGCTCGTGTTTCTGTATCCCCGTGTGAAACGATGGGGGTTGTATTATCAAGATTTTTACGATGAGCAAATGGAGTTACCAGGTTCGAAATTCACTCAATTCGACTCGGAACATCTGAATGAATTACCCACGATGACTCAAGATGATGGATTGATGGTCAAGATGGAGGATGTCACCTTTCGCTATCGTTCTGCTGACGAGTGCGCGTTGAGTCATCTTTCGTTGCAGGCTCGAAAGGGGGAGTGGGTTGCGGTCATGGGCGCGCGAGGTTCAGGGAAATCAACATTGTGTTATTGCCTGAATCGGTTGATCCCGAAATTGATTCCTGGGAAATTTTCTGGAGTGCTCACGATTGATGGCCAAGTACAGGTTCATCAGTCAGTTTCGAGTTTAGCTCAAAAAGTCGGCCTTGTTTTTCAAGATTTTGATACACAATTAATTTCAACAAATGTTGAGCGGGAAATCACTCATACTCTGGAGTATCTTGATCCGCCCCTTTCGTTGAGTCAACTGCGAGAGCAGATTGACTCGGCTTTGCGTCAAGTTGGTCTGGAAGACTTCTCTTCTCGTGATCCTTTGACATTGTCGGGAGGGCAGCGTCAACGGTTAGTCCTTGCCTCCGTGTTGGTTGGCCATCCGAGTCTGTTGGTTTTGGACCAGCCGATGACGGATCTTGATCCACAAGCACGGCAAGATCTGCAAGATATCTTTGCCCTGTTACAAAAACAAGGTGTCACGATCATTCTGGCAGAGCAGGAGCCTTCGGATGTACTGAAGGCCGATCGTCTCTATGTTCTTGACCACGGCCAAATTTGTTGGGAAGGGACCCCGCATGCATTATTGCGCTCTCCGAGTCTGACCGCAAAATTTGGCCTTGCGTCGTCTCCGCTTGCAGAATGTTTTGTCAATTTTGACCTCCCCACATTACCGGTGACTGTTGAAGAGGCATGGCGCGTAGCAGATGAACGTGGGATCACGTTAATCCCAGAAGGTGGCAAGAGTCGAAACGATGAACGTATTACTGGTGCATATTCAGTAGAGCGTGGGGCAGTGCCGCTGATTCGCTTTGATCGTGTTTCTTTTGAATATGCTCAAGGTATTCGAGTGCTCAACAATGTGGCACTGGAAATCATGCAGGGTGATTTTATCGCAATATTAGGGAAAAATGGGTCGGGAAAAACGACGTTGGGAAAACTTGTTAACGGACTTCTGCTTCCATCCGTCGGTAATATTGTTGTGGCGGGTCATGATACGAAAAATACGTCGATGAGTGAATTGTCACGTATCGTTGGGTATGTTTTTCAAAATCCCGACCATCAGATCTTTGCCGAAACCGTATGGGATGAAGTGGGATTTAGCATGAAAAACCACGCATTCCCAACTGATGAATATGAACGACGGATTACGGACGCGTTGCTGGCCGTCGGTTTGGATGTGAGTCACTACCGATTCGAAGACCCATTTTCCTTAACCAAAGGAGAACGTCAGCGTGTTGCCGTGGCTTCGGTGCTCGCTGCGAAACCGGATATCCTGATTTTCGATGAACCGACGACGGGGCTTGATGCACAAGAAACTGATCGTATGATGAAGATGATTCGTCTCTTGCACCAGCATGGACATACGATTGTCATGATTACCCACACGATTCAACTTGCTGCAGAGTATGCGACCCGTTGTGTGCTGATGCATGATGGGACGGTCTTTGCTGATGCGCCAACTCGTGAAGTTTTCTCTGCTCCATCACGTATGAAAGACGCGGCTCTTGAAGTCCCAGACGTGACGAGATTTAGTCAACGTTGGGGGCATACGCTATTGACCGTAGAAGAAGTGAAGACGGCCCTTCGATTGTCATGACCATTTCTCTGTATCTCGATCGTGATACCTGGATTCATCGGTTAGATGCCCGTACGAAGGTTCTGGCTGTCTTCGCTCTCTTTATCCTCGCGTTGTTGTATACCCACCCATTCTATCTTTTCATTGTCTGGAGTCTGGTCATGCTTGGAGTGGCGAGTGCTCAGGCATTCACCAATATCCGAAAAATCTTGATTCTTCTCGTCCTGTTATTTTTGTACAGTGCCGTACTTTGGCCATTTTTTGTTGAAGGGCACACACCCGTCTTTCATGTGGCTTCGATCCCGATCATGGCGGAGGGGTTGATATTTGGGATTGGTATGGGGATACGCCTGAATATCATGGTCATGAGTGGAATTCTCTTGCTTTCGACGACAAAGCTAGAAGACTTTGCTCTCAGCCTTCAGCAATTTGGTATTCCTCCTTCAATGGGCTTTGCCCTATCTCTTGCGTTTCGCTGGGTTCCGACATTGCTGAGTTCGAGTCGAACGATTGTTCAGGCACAACGATCCCGAGGATTAGACCTTTCTTCGGGTACTGTTATTGATAAGATTCGCGGGTATACGCCGTTGGTTGTTCCTCTTATTGGTCATACGCTCCGACAAACAACGCTCTTGGCCATGGCGCTTGAGTCGAAAGGGTTTAGTCCTGGCCGTCGTCGTCATGTCTATACTCAGTCACGAATGACCGTTCTTGACTACGTGATCTTGTTGGTTGCGGCTGTCATGGTTGGGGTGAGTTGGCGATTGCGAGTCATGGGATTTGGAGTTTGAGCAGCGGTGTACGTTCTTCTCATCATAGCGTGAGTTGAGAATCCACAAAAGACAACGCCCTTTCCATTTTCATGGAAAGGGCAGAATGTCTAAGGATGTTGAAGGTATTGGTTACTGTTTAACGGATGGTTTATTTCGTAAACGCCAGGCCGCTAATCCCATGATTCCTGATCCTAATAATATGACCGTTGATGGTTCAGGATTTTGCACTAAATTTGCCCCGGCTTCGGTGTTTGAAAAAGAGAAAATCAAGTCATTATAGTCTCTATCCCCGCCACCAAGAAGATCTTCAAAACTGACTAAGGTCTCATTGTTTCCAAATGAATCATCGATGAAGGCATGGGCGATGCCATCGATATTATTGGCTGCGCCACCGGTGTAAAATGAGTGGCCTGTATTGTGGACTTCGAGCCGAAAGTTCAGGGCCGTTCCTGCAGTAAAGTTTCCTAAATTGAAGGTTGAGCCACTGGCTTGATTTGTTGTGAAAATTTTGGTGTTTCCCAGATACAGTGAACTGGTATAGCCGGCATTGCTTCCCTGAAATGTGGCTGTGACATTGCCGTCATGTTGAACAACAATATTTCCTCCCAAAACGGAGGTGGCCATGGAATTCCCGGGAAATAAAAAGATGCCACATCCAATGAGAGCGAGAGTGAACCCTTTGAGGTGTGTCAGTGGTCTCATGATTGCGTTCCTCCAGTTATGACAATGTATGAATGTACTACTGTCTTACTACCTTTTGAGAAGATGGTGCCCATGTAGATTGTTCCGCGGTTTGAATAAGGTTCGTTTTTCTATTCGAGAAATGAGCAATTCTAAGGCCAAGGTGGGAGAGTTTGACCGAAACCGTATCGTTTCGGTTTTTTGATTCGTGTTACTGCAAGTTTTTTGTTCTCTTCATGTCTGCCGTCTGATGAAAGGCAAGTCATCAATGTGAAATCTGAAAAAACTTTCGACAGGTTCACGTCATAAAATAGAGCCTAAATAGCATGAATGAACAGATAGTTGGTGGAACTGAAAAGAATTCGGCACATTCAATTTTGTGAATAGTGGGAAAAAAGTCGACGCGGTCTATAGCGAATGCAATAAATTTCCAGTTTATGAGGAAAGGTCGCTTAGACGACGATAGTTGTAGAGGCGTACAGGTGTTTTCATGGGCCGCTCAATGTTGAACTTGGGGCTCTTGCTGAGGTGTTGATTAAAAGTCGCTTAGGCGACGATGGTGGTGTATCTCGGGTGTTGCTGAAGGGCTGGCCACGTTGTTGAACTGGGGCCTCATTCTGCGGTGTAGATTACAGGTCGCCTAAATCATAAAAAAATACCGCTCTTTTCAAAGAAATGAAAAGAGCGGTATGTGAGAACACTCGCTTTTGGTTAAACTAAGACTACTTGTTGAGGGATCGTTCTTTTCTTAAGCGCCAAGCAGCTAATCCGATAATCCCTGATCCTAATAAGAGAACGGTGGATGGTTCTGGATTTTGCACGAGGCTTTTGTTGGTGTCTGCATCAACCTCAGTGTTGGTGTTGGAGAAAGAGAATATCAAATCATTGTAATCCTTGTCGCCTCCCCCAAGAAGGTCTTCAAAGCTGACCAATGTTTCACCCTGCCCAAAAGAATCATTGACGATGGCATGTGCGAGGCCATCGGCATTATTTGCACCGTTTCCAGTATAAAACGTCTGTCCGGTATTATGAACTTCAAGCCGAAACTGTAACTGGGTGCCAGCAGTAAAGTTTCCTAAATCAAATGTCGAGCCACTTGTTTGATTTGAGGTAAAGAGCTTTGTGTCCCCCAGATAGAGTGAGCTAACGTAGCCAGCATTGGAACCCTGAAATGTGGCCGTGACATTCCCATCATTTTGAACTGCCAGGGATCCGCCCAACACGGATGTCGCGAGTGACGGGGTCGGCAGCAGGAACGAACAGCCTAAAAATAAGGCTATCGCTGCTTTTCTCATATGACTTACTGTTTTCATGTCTCGAAATCTCCTATTTTTTGTAAATCGATTGAGCGTCGATTAATGCGATTCGTGGAATTATTGTATCGCCGAACTTGTTAGCTCTTTTTAGCTTAGCCTTAATTGAGTCTCTTTGTTTATTCTTGTGTAATTTCGATATTCTCAAAATATTATTTACGTATTTAAGCAATATTAATACCAGTTATTGTGTCTTTTAGTAGTTTAGTTCATAATATATTGACTTTATTATGATTGTAATCAAGTAAAGTGTTATTTCATGCGTGAGTCGGATGCGAAAATGTAAATAATGAGACAGAAAGTGAAAAAAAATCTGACAAAATGAACAAATATTTTAAAAAACGAGGGTATACGGTTAACCTCGTGCCATAAAAGTCATTAAATAATTAGGTATTTCTGATGAACTCTGCCAGCTAAAAAAGTCGACACCCCCATGATTTTTGGTGTTAGGAGCCCGGTTGGGATAGGGCTGCGTCTTATTCGTTGAAGATTTGGATTGGCGCAAGGGATTCTGCAGGGGAAAACGAAAAGATTCTCGAATAAAA
>BQIY01000151.1 GCA_021604265.1 Nitrospirales bacterium | reverse complement strand
GTTTATTTGCCTATCAACAATTTGGCATTCAGCCGGACATCATGACATTGGGAAAAGGCTTAGGCGGAGGCGTTCCGATCGGTGCATGTCTTGCTACCGATGATGTTGCGAAAACTTTTACGTACGGAACACATGGTTCGACCTTTGGAGGAAACCCGCTTGCCTGCACAGCCGCCCTGCAAGTGCTCAGGATTCTCCTTGAAGGGGGCGAACTAAGACGATGCCAGGAGCGAGGAACCTATTTACAAAAAGGGCTCCTCACTCTGAAGCAGCGCTTTCCAATCATCAAAGAAGTTCGAGGCCGAGGTTTGTTACAAGGCCTGGAGCTCACGGTCGACGGGAAACCAATTGTGAAGGACTGCCTGGACCGTCGGGTCATCATTAACTGTACCATGGGAAACGTGCTTCGATTCATTCCGCCGCTCATTATTACTCAGACTGAAATTAATACATTGCTGACAACCCTTTCGGATGTCTTGACCAAACAAGTACTAACGACGACGCACCCTTGACGACTCGGGAAATCAATCTATGGCTTCATCAACAACACGGTCTTCTCGAAAAACCCCCAAAGATCTCTTAACGATTGCCAGGCTTTCCACTCGGCACATCACGGCCTTGATCAAACAGGCTCAAGCGCTGAAAGCGAAGCGCCGGGCTCGTCGGACCCCCAGACCGTTAGTGGGAAAAACACTGGGGCTCATTTTCGAAAAACCTTCCACGCGGACCCGCGTCTCATTTGAAGCGGGGATGAACCAATTAGGCGGACAATCGTTATTTTTGGATTCTGACAAAATTCAATTGAGTCGAGGGGAAAGCCTCGCCGATACCGCTCAAGTGCTCTCGCGATATTTAGACGGCCTTGTTGTCAGAACATTTGATCAGGCCACCCTTGAGGACTGGGCGACGTATGCGACAATTCCAGTCATTAACGGACTCACGGATCAATGTCACCCCTGTCAGATTCTTGCTGATCTCTTCACCATTTCGATTAAAAAAAAGCGGCTCAAAGGGTTGAAGCTGGCCTATATCGGCGATGGAAATAATGTCACACATTCTCTTCTTGAGGCCGGTGCGCTCATGGGCATGCATGTGTCGGTTGGCTGTCCATCCGGGTATGAGCCAGACCAGAAAATTGTGGACTGGGCCCAAGAAGAAGCCTTGAAAACCAAAACAACGATACAGGTAACGGCTGATCCAGTTGAAGCCGTTCGAAACGCCGACGTACTGTATACCGACGTCTGGATTAGCATGGGACAAGAGCGGGAGCAAAAACGGCGGCTGAAGGCCTTAACTCCTTACCAGGTCAATGAGGCGCTGTTACGAAAAGCCAAAACTAACGCCATTGTCATGCATTGCCTTCCGGCACATCGTGGGGAAGAAATTTCAACCGGCGTCCTCGATGGTCCACAAGCCGTGGTCTTAGAGCAAGCGGAAAATCGATTGGATATGCAGAATGCCATCTTAATTGATTGGCTAGGAAAATAAGCCGCTATCGTCTTCACGACTCGCGGGCTTTATACAGTCAATCTAGAAGAATCATGGAACGGCAAAAGGGTTCAGGACTCAAAACCGAAACGTTTTTTCGACATCCCACACCTTTCAGATAGGACGAACTTTGTCATGAAGAAAACAGCCAAAAAAAAGGCATCTGTTTCATCTTCGTCTTCCTCATTCCAACAGCCCAAGAGCAAGGTGGTATTAGCCTATTCTGGCGGATTGGACACGTCTGCCATCTTGCGCTGGCTGAAAGACACCTATCAATGCGAGGTCATTGCCTTCTGCGCCGATCTCGGCCAAGGCGAAGACTTGCAAGCGATTAAACGAAAGGCCATGGCCGTGGGAGCCTCGAAGGTCTACGTTGAAGATCTGCGAGAAGAGTTTGTCAAACACTATGTGTTTCCCATGTTACGAGCGAATGCCGTATACGAAGGCAGCTATTTGCTGGGCACGTCAATCGCCCGTCCGTTGATCGGGAAACGTCAAATTGAAATTGCCAAAAAAGAAGGCGCAGCATTTGTCAGCCATGGATCTACTGGCAAGGGAAATGATCAGGTTCGGTTTGAACTGGCCTATGCAGCACTGGCACCTGACATTCGGGTGATCGTTCCATGGCGAGAGTGGTCATTTACCTCGCGTGACGACCTCATTGCCTATGCCAAAAAATACCGCATCCCGATTACAGTCACCAAGGCCAAACCCTATAGCATGGACCTCAACCTCCTCCATATTAGTTATGAAGGGGGAATCTTAGAAGATCCATGGGTCGCACCACCGGAAGACATGTTTAAAATGACCGTCTCCCCAGAACGCGCACCGAATAAAGCTGAATCCATCGAGATTCAGTTTAAGAACGGAGACCCCATTGCCATTAACGGCAAACGCCTGAAGCCTGCGGCGCTGCTCGATCATGTGAACCGTCTTGGGGGGAAGCATGGCATCGGACGTGTAGATCTCGTGGAAAACCGGTATGTCGGCATGAAAGCCCGCGGAGTGTATGAGACTCCAGGCGGCACGATTTTGCACATCGCTCATCGAGGCCTAGAATCCATCACCATGGACCGAGAGGTCCTTCACCTTCGTGACAGCCTCATCGCACGTTATGCCGAACTGATTTATAACGGCTATTGGTTTTCGCCAGAACGAGTTATGCTTCAAACAGCCTTCGACCAAGCGCAGCAAGACGTGACGGGAACCGTTCGCCTGAAACTCTATAAGGGAAACTGTATCGTTACCGGCCGCCGTTCAACCCGGTCATTATACAAAAAACATCTAGCGACATTTGAAGAAGGGCAAGGGTTTGATCAGCGTGATGCGACGGGATTCATCCGGATTCATGCGTTGCGATTAGCCATGCAAACCGGGCGGAACAAAAAGAATGACAGCAAGTAAAGGATTGTCGATGCCATCAAAAACCCGAAAAACCCCAGAGTCGCAAGCACGAAGCAGGACGAAAACCCGCACTGCCGTCAACACTCCCAAAGAAACTTCTTCGCGTGCTCAACCCCAAAAACTCTGGGGAGGGCGATTCAAAAAACAGACCCACCACCTGGTTGAACGGTTTACATCTTCACTTCCTTTTGATCAACGGCTCTATCACTACGACATTCAGGGGAGCATTGCTCACTGCAAGACACTCCACCACGCCAAAGTGATCAAACGGCACGAATGTCAAACGATTATTCGCGGCCTAGAAAAAGTTCTCACTGAAATCCAACGTGGCCGTTTCGAGTTTCGAAACGAAGATGAAGATATTCATATGAGCATTGAACGCCGACTGACCCAACTCATTGGCCCGCTCGGCGGCAAGCTGCATACAGGGAGAAGCCGTAACGACCAAGTCGCCCTTGACCTTCGGCTGTACGTTAGAGATTCAATCAAGACGTTAACCGCTGGGCTGAAACAACTTCAGAAAGCCATAACGGTTCAAGCGCGCAAAAACCAACACGTCATCATGCCTGGCTATACGCACCTTCAGCGAGCGCAACCGGTTCTCTTTGCTCATCACGTTCTGGCCTATGTCGATATGTTTGAACGGGACCAAGGAAGACTGACTGATGCCTTCAACCGGCTCAATGTCTTACCGCTTGGCGCAGGGGCGTTGGCAGGAACAAACTATCCAATTGATCGACGCTACACCGCTACATTGCTCGATTTTCCCGCTGTGACAACGAATAGCCTGGATACCGTGTCGGACCGGGACTTTGTCGTAGAAGTTCTCAATGCCTGCGCTCTTCTCATGATGCACTTGTCGCGAATGAGCGAAGAGTTCATTCTTTGGTCCTCTCAGGAGTTCCAGTTTATTGAAATGTCGGATTCCTTCTGCACGGGAAGCAGCATGATGCCGCAGAAAAAAAATCCAGACGTCGCCGAATTAGTCAGAGGCAAAACCGGACGGGTCTACGGTCACTTGATGTCTGTCTTAACGACACTCAAAGGCCTCCCGCTCAGTTACAATCGAGATTTACAAGAGGATAAAGAGCCACTCTTCGATGCATTAGACACCGTCACGGACAGTGTCTCGATTTATGCCGAGCTCATCAAACGGCTCAAGGTACGACAAGACGTGATGGCTGAGGCCGTTCAGTCCGGATTACTCTTTGCGACAGAATTAGCCGACTACCTTGTGCGAAAAGGAATACCCTTTCGCGAGGCCCATGCCATCATTGGAAGTCTCGTCGGACAATGTGCTGAGCAACAGAAAGATCTCGCGCACATCACATTACCGGAACTCCGGTCTCACTCCTCGCATTTCTCAAAAGATGCGTTGGACTTATTGACGCCTGAAGGGGCGATTCAGCGAAAAGATCAGATTGGAGGAACCGCGAGACGACAAGTTCAAAACAGGTTGCGTATATTAGAGAAACGCCTGTTATAATAGCCGAACGCTTTCATTGACGCGCTCAAGGAACATGATCGTCACGTTTCAGCAGACAAGAAAAATCTTAGCCTCTCAAGCAATGAGAGTCTGTAGCGTCAGCCTACTCTTTTGTGTTTGCGCCGGATGCGGAGCGGCCGGCCCTCCTATTGCTCCGGAAGAAGTAGGCTTAGAGGCCAAAATTCGAGAACAGCGGCAGCCTCCGCCTCAAAGAGGCGAAGACGGAGAACTCTTGGTTCCAATTGAAGAGGAATCTGTCAAACTCCCTGTACTTCGCCCTGTGGGTTCACGCTGAGAGTTCTGAGACAGATTTTTTCGAGTACATCCAAGCAGACGACTTGTTCCTATAAAGAAAGCGTCAAGACCTCGTATATTTCGATGACGTTAAAAGAAAAAACCCCATCACGCTGATGCGATGCAACAGGTCTCATACTCCACCAGACAAGACCGCAATTCGCCTTTAAAAAGAGATGTTAATTATGCATGACTTTCACTATCAAGATAATCAACTGTACTGCGAACACGTGTCGCTGGAAGAAATTGCACACAAGGTCGGTACGCCCTGCTATATCTACAGCCACCGTGCGCTCATCCGACAATTTCGAGCCTTTGATCAAGCGTTTGACGCCATTCCTCACACGATTGCCTACGCCATGAAAGCCAATTCCAATATCGCCATCCTTCGCCTTATGGCTCAGGAGGGAAGCGGAGCCGATATTGTTTCGGGGGGCGAGCTCTTTCGTGCATTAAAAGCTGGCGTGCCATCTCAAAAAATTGTGTTTGCCGGGGTAGGGAAATCAGGGGATGAGATTGAGCAAGCTTTGAAGGCTGATATTTTAATGTTCAACGTGGAATCAGCTGGAGAACTCCAGTTGATACACGAAGTCGCCGGGAACATGGGAGTTCGTGCCAGAGTTGCGCTTCGAATCAACCCGGACATTGATCCCAAGACGCATCCCTACATTTCCACAGGGCTCAAGAAAAGCAAGTTTGGCATCGGGGCAGATCGTGCATTAGAAGAATTTAAAGCGGCGACCGCTTTGGCGCATATCGACGTCGTCGGCGTCCATTGCCACATTGGTTCACAACTGACTGAACTGACGCCCTTTACTGACGCCCTCAAAAAAATCTTAGCCTTGATTGAAACCCTCAAGAGTCACAATATCAATATCCGCTACCTCAATATTGGCGGGGGCCTCGGCATTACCTATTCCGATGAAATTCCGCCACATCCCAAGGAACTCGCCGCGGCCATTTCGCCACTCCTCCAAGACCTGAAATGTCAGTTGATTATGGAGCCGGGGCGGTCTATTGTTGGCAATGCCGGCGTCATGATGACTCGTGTGCTGTACAATAAAGAGACTGAGGCTAAAAAGTTTGTGGTGGTCGATGCGGCAATGAACGACCTGTTACGGCCAAGCTTGTATGAGGCCTACCATGAAATTCTACATGTTCGAAAATCATCTGAGGATCAAGTGAATACCGTAGACATCGTTGGTCCCATTTGTGAGTCGGGAGATTTTCTTGCGAAAGAACGGACGATACCAGAGACTGCGTCCGGCGAT
Organism: Nitrospirales bacterium; assembly: GCA_021604265.1. The sequence goes on along the minus strand of BQIY01000151.1, from coordinate 174 downwards.
CTGTTGGCTGTGATGAGTGCAGGGGCCTATGGCTTCACGATGGCCTCGAATTATAACTCGAGGCCTCGTGTTCCAGAAGTCTTGGTGAACGATCGTGAAATACATGTCATCCGTGCACGGGAAACGTATGATGACCTCATTCGAGGCGAAATCATTCCAGAATTTATAGAAAAT
>BQIY01000150.1 GCA_021604265.1 Nitrospirales bacterium | reverse complement strand
CTGGAATCATGGGTTTTTCAGGATGTGTTGTCATATGGCTTCTCCTGTGTTCCATTCCAGCTAACAGCGAAGAACTGAGAAAGTTTCAACTTCCCAGTCAAAAAAATGCCCCCATTATTCGAAAAATGCAGGAACCTCTTGTCTATCGGCGATTTCGAGATGACGCACAGAGTTGGCCGTTAAACAAAAAAAATGCCATGATCAGCTCCCTTGAAAAAAAAGTCGATCAGGCAAGGGCAGATAGAAAGTTCTCACAAATTCAACACTACTCTAAACTCATCCAAATACTCCAAGAACGATAATGAGCATGAAGACACACGTACAGCTCATATTCCCTTTGATCTGTTGCATGGGAATGTTGCTGTGCCCCTTTGGAGGATTAGGATTTGTGTTGGCGGAAGAAATGGCCAACGGTATGGATATTGACGCGCAATACCCAGCTCCCCAAGAATCTCCTGCGCAGGAAATTTTCTCAGAAGCCGATAAATATACGTTTGAATTCAACCAACTCAAAGAACAGAACCGCCTCTATCAAACTCTCGGCGTCGCCATCGCCGGAATGATTTCTCTCATGATCATGTTGTTCGTGATCAGTAAGAGTCAGAATTACACCGCTCAGGATGTGATTTATGCGAGCGGCCTTGTCTTTGTCATCTTCGGCACCATCGCGATTGTGGTCTTGGCAGATGTCGAACAACAACTGACCGCGTCGATTGGAATTATGGGAGCGATTGCTGGATACTTGTTTGGGAAGATGGGCGATCGATCGACTGACGGGAAGAATTCGACTGTTCCTAAAGATCGTGAATAACCGCTCCTCTCAATATTTCCATCCTTACGACCTTTCACGCGCAGCAACTCACGATCCCCTTCTTACCACCATGTCTTGTTCTCGGCTTAGTTCCGGCAGAAGACTGACCTTATGAAGCTGTCCTCAGTCCCGTTGTCTGAAAATCAACGAGACCGAGGAACACTCATTCACTGGACTTTCACGCCTCTCGCCCTTGCACTTCCGATAACCACAACAAACATTCTCTCCCGTCTCTGGCAAGAGGAATACCCTTTCCATCAATACGCACACACCCAGGCATTGCCTGCTACTCCTTGCGAAGTACGGGATATCCAAAAGCATAAATCCATTTATCGGCATCAACCGTCTTTTTTGAGGCCAACTTCCTCGCTGGCGTATGACAGGGAATACAATCCGTCTTGTAGTCTTTTGATTCTGTTTTCTTGGAATTTTCTGCATTAAAAAATGACCAGCCCCATCCATCGCCCCATACACTTGAAGAAGCATAGCGTCCCTTCGTGTCTCTGATCAGCACAAACCATCCCTTAATCGTAGTCGCATGACCTACGGCTGGTCCCGTCGTCATCGACATCGTTTTCGTATTCAAGAGTTCTTTGACCAACACCGCTCCGTCAGGAAACTCCCCGGTCTTCTGGTAATGCTGAATCGTTTCCGGCTGCGTATACACAACATGATGCTCTTGAATCCCAGAGTCCCCTTCCGTCTTCGCATGCGACCAGGTCCCAAGCACTGGCCAGAAGGTGTAATCTTCGGGAACATGAATGGCCCCGGTTTTTGAGTCGATGTTTGACACGAAAGGCTTTTCAGTACCAGTCATGGCCCATCCCGTCAAACTTCCCAACCCGAGAATTAAAACCGCAACGCTCACGACCACTCGTTTCATAGATGTCTCCTTGACGTATAGTGAGTTAGAAAAGAGTGCGACCTGCCAGTAGCTTACCGCAGGCCGCTTCTCCCTCATGGATTACAAAGCGGACGGAGCTTTCTCTTTGATGTCTTTCCAATTGGCCTCGGACTGTTCGATATAGCCGGGAATATCTTTGAGCCACTTGCGTTGAATGTCCCGATCTAAATTGAGATACAGTCGGCCCTCAACAATCTTCCATGCTTCAGGGTCAGAGACAAACTTCTTCCCCACGGCAACGCCATAGGCACAATACCCGCCATAGGCAGGAACATACTTCTCCGGATTCGCTTTGAACATCTCTTTATGATCTTCAGAAGCAAAGGCATAGGTCAGACCCTGAAATTCAGCAACATGATAGCCACTCCCCTTCATGGGTTGACCATCGGTAAAGTAGGCCACCGGATCATATCCGCTAATCCCCGGGGTACTCTTGGTATAATCTTGCCCAAACGCCGGCGTGGCCGCCACGGCCACCAAAAGAACAAACGCCTGAATGAGTGATTTGCTCATCATCTTCATGAAACATCTCCTTTTTTGGGTTAAACGATAGTTTAATTTATGATATACAGATCTGTATACTTACAAATAACTAGTCAGCAAAGAAGACAATTTGTTACACCGTCTGTTGAAATATTTGTGACATAATCAAAGAACCTCCTTTTTACAGACCAAAAAACGAACGTGATGAGCAAAAAACCCCTCAGAGTCTCTAAAAAAGAACAATTACTAGAAACCGCACTTGAGTTATTTGCCAAGAATGGGATACACGCCACTGGAGTGGATACCATTGCCGAGCAATCTGGTGTGACCAAAAGAACCTTGTATGCACATTTTGGATCAAAAGACGAACTGGTCCTTGCCGTCCTTCAACATTACGATGGGTTAGCAAGAAAGGAATTTATGCGGCGGGTTGAGACTGGGGAAAAAACACCAAGAGCTCGTCTGCTAGCCATCTTTGATTTTGCACAACGATGGTTTCAGCAGAAGAACTTTTACGGCTGCTTGTTTATTAATACGATTGGCGAATATTCAGACGATGACACGCCCATTCGCCAAATATGCAAAGAATACAAAAAACTCGTAAAGGGCTATATCCGGGAACTTTGCGAACAAGCAGGAGCGTCTAACCCGAAGAAGCTTGCCGAGGAATTAGCGCTATTATTAGAAGGGGCAACGGTCACCGCCCAAGTCTCTCAAAACCCCAAAACTGCCCAAATCGCCAAACGCGCCGCTTCGGCATTGATTGATAAGGGCATACCGTAGAATGGATGTCCTGCTCTTTCTGCCACCCATGTCTGGCCCATGGATGGCTCGAGGTAAAAGAAAAGGTTCCTGATACCATTTTCTCACTCACGTGGTTAAGATGATAAATTCAGATTTGACCCACACAAAGCACAACAATCCCGTATTTTTCTAAGGATTGAATAGCGGACTTATGGTATGATAATGAGGAATTCTTTAGTCTGTTTAGGCACTTAAGGCGGGAGAAATGAGATAATGAAACCTAGTCCTCAAAAAATCATAGAAGATGCCATGCAGTTAGAACCAACGACTCGAGCCTTTGTTGCCGAATCTCTCCTAGAGAGCTTGGACTTTGAAGAAGATTTCTCCGTTTCTGAAGAATGGGGCAAAGAAATTCGTAGGCGATGCGAAGAGATCGACAGTGGAAAAGCTGTTTTAGTTGATGGTGATACTGTGCTCTCTAATCTTCGAAAAAAATACCCTTCATGATATTCCGCTGGGAGACCGAAGCTGCCAAAGAAGCGGAAGCTGCTGCAGATTTCTATCGAGAAAAACAACAAGGCCTTGAACAACGGTTTCTAGAAGCTCTAGAAGATGCCTTGCGACGAATCCAACGGCGCCCTCACATTTATCAAGCTATCGATAAAGATATACGCAAATGTAAGCTCCCTCGTTTCCCATACGGCATAATTTTTCGTGTACAACATGAACATATCGAGATTATTGCCGTCATGCATCTACACCGCCAGCCTGGTTATTGGCAAACCCGAGCGCAATCGAATTAAAAGTAGATTAGCAAGACCTCTAACGTAGGATCAGTCACTAGCAGGAAAGATCTTTCTCCTAGCTGACTCCATCGAAGGGTTCACCTGCCAAAAGGGCAAGCAAAGAATCGATTCCCTCGGCGGCCGCGTAACGTCTATAGGTGTTCGTCTCATCCCAGAAATCTGGCCTGGACGTCAATGGTTTTGGGACCTCGTGTCACGTTCAAAACTTTGAACCTCCCAAGCCTGACCTTTTTATCAAAACCGTATTACATGGTAAGGAAATTATTTTCCATGAAGTCAAAGTTGAATCGACACGAGTACCGAAACAAAAGGGCCTCGGCCAGTGGGACGAAACCCAGTATGCAGCAAGAGGGCTCGGTATTGAGGAGAACATCACATGATCTGTGGAGTAGGCAATGCGCTTAAACTTACTGCCCTCTGACACAATCGCTTCCAGACGAATGGGTACCAATAAAAAGTTAAAAGACTATATAGTTTATTCCGTTGAACTGTTACGGACTGGCAGGTTATATGGTGAGTAATCCAAAAATGACCAGTCCAACTGAGGGGCATGGCTGATTTGTATCCAGCGATCAATCTCAAACTTCCAATACCGATTCGTCCCTCCAGTTTCCTCCTCAGTGTGATCTACGTCATATAAAATTTCCGCCCGACCTGTCAATTGGAGAGTTCGAGCAGACTCGAAGTTAAGAAAAATTAATCCTGCCCGAGGATTCGCAGTAAAGTTGCCAAGCGTATTGAACATAGAGTTTCCTGAGTAATCAGGAATTTGAAGAATCTGGTCGTCCACTATTGAGACGAACCCTGGGTTGCCGCCACGATGCGATGCATCCACTCCTCGCACAGGATGCATACTGGCCACAAAAAACGTATCAGCCTGACTGATCATGGCACGTTGCGCGATCCCCAGTACTTCGCCTCGATCCGATAGAAGCGAGGTCTGATTGCAATCATCTGGGTGAGTGATCATGTGTCGCCGTTGAATGTACTTAAGGCAGTTGGGTTACGATTCTTTCACCTGAAGTCTTAGCAAGTCGTCAGATTCGCGTGTGATGTGACCATTGATCCTTAAGCGCCGCCGCGAAGTTAATTCAATTGCGAGCATTCCCACTTCACGATTCATCTGGATATTCTTCCAAAATGGATCATGCGGATTGCGAATAATAGAGGTAAGGTCGAAGCTCACCATCCGCTCATTCCCTGCATGTATAAAGCCTGGTTTTCCTAGGAATACCGACGCCCACATATTCTTTTCCTGGTCAAGGCTGCCGAAGACAACCATAGGAAGTTGACCGATGAAACGCCGCGCACCTTTGATAATGGAATCTTGAATTACACGAGCGTTTTGCGCTCCTTCTTGCAAGACCCCGACACGCTCCTGCACCTGCAATTCTCCGTCGTGATAGGGAGTTTCGATCTTCATGGCTCTCATCTTTCCGTGACGAATCCAGCTCCAAATCTGGAGGCGAACCTTGACTCACCTCCAGGTTGACGACCGTGGATTGGCTTAAAATGTCAGAATGGTTGATCCTTCAGCCACGAACTTTCGTAGGCTCGCCACTCCTCGCGTTCCGGGCACCGGATTTTCTTTGATCAGATCAAACCCGGATTTCTCCGCCTCCTCTGAGGCTCCGAATACATCAGCGCAGCCGCAGGAAACCCCGGCCACCTGATCTTTCACGGCTTCGAACAGATCATGCGCTGGATGTTGCTTTTGGTTGAGTTCTCCGATCCACCGAGTGCCAGCGCCTTGAAAGAGAATCGACACCTCATCACCGGCTTGCTTGAAGTCATACGCGGCAGCAAGGCCGTTAAAAACACGTCCAAGCGCTTCCTCTGAACCATTCTTGGGATCTGAAAAAATGACAATGGCTGCCTTCATACTACTGTACTCCTTGTGTACCTTAAGTGCCAACACTTACCGAACGTTCGGCATATTAATGAGCTAAAAAAATGGGGTTGAAGTTATCCGAGCCTGTTTCTCAAGAACCACCTGGCCGATTCGATGATCAACTCGACGAAAACATTCATTTCAACAATCCTCCTTTCTATTTCTTGGTGAGTAACACAATGGGTAGATCTATAAGCGCTCTTTCGAACGATCCATCATCCTTAAGGATACGAGCGATGACTAACGCCCCTTGTATACGTCCGATAGCATCCTGAGCTTGTTGACGTGCCTTCTTCGTCGGCACCCCACCCTCACGAGCCACTTGCACTAATGCCTCTACCCAGGCAGCGACGCTACTTCGGATATGCTGTTGTATCTCGTCATCGCCACCTCCAAACGACAGCGTTTCCAGTAAGCAAGAACGATGTCCTCCTCCGTAAAACTCATGAATCCCTTTAGCCATTTTACGAATACGGTCTGCCGGCTTACC
>BQIY01000149.1 GCA_021604265.1 Nitrospirales bacterium | reverse complement strand
ATTCTACACTCAAGTCCTCTTACGCCGATCATGATTACAGGTGCTCTAGGCACCAATGATTTTAACTAAGACACGTTTTTTCCGTCGGCCATCGAACTCTGCATAAAAGATTTGCTCCCACGGACCAAAGTCTAAAGCACCATTCGTAATCGCAACGACCACTTCCCGCCCCATGAGTTGCCGTTTGATATGGGCATCACCATTATCTTCGCCTGTTGCGTGATGGCGGTACGATGCCCCTTGAGGTGCAAGTTTTTCCAAAAATTCGTCATAATCTTTGATCAGCCCCGGCTCGTCATCGTTGATATAGACACTCGCTGTAATGTGCATGGCATTCACTAAAACCAATCCTTCTCTAATACCGCTTTCCGTTACGGCACGTTCGATACGAGGCGTGATATTGAGGTACGCACGCCTCTCTTCTGTCTGAAACCATAATTCTTCCCGGAAAGACTTCAACGCAACGTTCCCCTTCAATCAAATAAACGCTAGAACCATTCTGCCTCAGGTCATCATGAGATGCAAGACGATTGCTTGCCCAGTCATTTGACAGCGAAAGAAATACGGAGAGCAACAATAACGATAGAAGAAGCATCAGGTGACTCTTGCGTTTAGGAGAAACACCTCGTAACTCGCAGGACAACAATTTATGGGTTCAACGGTAGACGCTTTCAGTGCTGACACAGAGAAACCTTTTTCCGACATACGCCCCCCTCAGGACGTCTATTATGTCATTCAACTCGTATGTGACTCCTATAATTCTCACAAGAATTAGGCAATGCCTGACACATCGAACTCGCGCCTCACCTCACCTTTTGTTTGACATGATATCAAAGTGATGGTATGTAGAATCTAATTGGTAGTTAACCTTAGTCAGACCTCCGACAACTGTCTATTTCCTAAAGGGTTTGGGCAAAAATTGTCTCGCTGCCGTTTTCAAACTGGAGCATTCTCACTATGACTGAACACGCTTATTCAGTAACGTATGCGAACACGCTCCCAGAATGGTCCACGGTCTTGGCTCAAGAACCTGATCAGGACTTAGAGTTTGACGAAGGCTTAGAAGATGACGAATTGCAACAGCACAAGCCTCCAACGCGCCGGCCTCTTCTTTGGATCCTCCTTTTGTTAATCGCAGTCGGGTTCTTGTATTGGACCATGAAGCCGGATCTGGCGAAACTCCCAGGCATGCCTGTTGCTTCAGACAGCCTAACAACTCCTCCGGCAAAGTCCGAACCAACGCCTCAACCTCCCGCGCAAGTTATACCGTCCACGCCAAAGTTTGGAGAAGGCGATACAGTGACTCTGCGTCCTGCTTCTTTTCAAGAAAATTCTCCAATGACCCTCTCCAGCGATTCAGCGGGAAGACAGTCCGGATCTATCGTCAAGAAGGGAGACACCCTCACCATTCTTGATGGTGAGACCGTGAACGGAGAATGGATGTATTACATCCGCACCTCATCAGGTAAGCAAGGGTGGATTTTAGAGAAGCATCTTCAGAAAAAACTCTAGTCTTCTCTTTCCAACTTTAGAGATCAGGTTGAGCAAATATCATTCCGGCACAATGCCTCCCTCAATGAATGTTATCCAAGCGCCTCCACCCAACACCGAAACATACCTCTCTGTATTCGATTTTCATTGACTTACGTGATTGTGATACGATAGGCATCGCCTCTATGCCTACACGTACAATACAGCCGTTCGACAACAGGGCCAGGTCACACAGTGAACCACCTCTCTCATAATTTACATAGACCGCCTTTTAGGTCTCTCTAGGGAAATGATGTCTCCCCAAGACGCACAAGCCTACTGCAAAGACGTTTCAAAGAATAGCGGGAGTAATTTTTATTACTCTTTCTTGTTTTTGCCGCCTGCCCGTCGAGATTTGATGTACACGATCTATGCATTTTGTCGTGAAGTCGACAATGCCGTCGACGAACCCCCGGCAGGAAGCGATCCGCTTGACCAGGTTATTCTCTGGCGAAAAGAAGTCACAGCCGCCTATGAGGGAACTCCCAGCTTCCCAGTAACCATCAGCTTAGCCCATCACCTCCAACATGTGGATATCCCACAGACTCACTTCCAAGATCTTATTTCTGGAGTCGAGATGGACCTGACCATCACACGTTATCAAACATTTGAAGATCTCTACCCCTATTGCTATCGGGTCGCATCAGTGGTGGGCCTTATTTGCTTGAAAGTATTCGGGACACGAGCACCAGAAGCCGCGGAATATGCCACAAACCTTGGCCTCGCATTTCAGCTCACCAATATTCTCCGTGATATAGGGAGTGATGCCGAGAACAACCGTATTTACCTACCCCTGAAAGACTTTGAACGATTTGGATACTCCGAGCAGGACTTATTTTCTCGTCAACATACACCGGAGTTTGTCGAGTTTATGAAGTTTCAATGCCAACGAGCACGAGAGTATTACGCAAAAGCTCAGCACATTCTCCAGACCCTCCCACCTGCTGACCGCCGCTCCCTCATTGTCGCTGAGATTATGCGTGGAGTGTATAGCCGAATTCTTGATCAAATTGAAGCTAAGAATTATCAGGTCTTTGGACCGCGAGTGAGTTTGCCTTCATTCAATAGACTGCTCATTGCAGCCGGCATTTGGCTACGGTCCTCCCTATTTGGGTCCACGACACAACAAGCGTGAAGCCTCACATTCTTGTTATGGGGGCTGGACTCTCCGGCCTCACGACGGCCTTTCGTCTTGCATCACATGGCTTTCACGTATCGATCGTCGACCAAAGTCAAATCCATTCTTCAAAACCTCTCACCGCAGCTCTTTCTCCAGACACACCTTCAGAAAAGACCTTTCCCCCTTTAGATCGCACAGAAAAAACGTCCGATCATACCAACAACATGCCGTTAGTTATTCATGGGTTTCAACAGGCCACATGGTCCCTCTTACGAGAACTCCAGACCCTCTGCCACCTGACGTCTCTCCTACCCGTCACATTAGAGTTCATGACTCGCACTCGACAACCTGCGCCCTTCAAACCTCTATGGGCTCCAGCACCGTTCCACACACTTATTGGACTGCTGCGCTTTCAAGGCATGCCGTTAAGAGAACGCTGGACCTTACTCAAACGACTTGAACAATACTGGGAAGGAGACCTTGAGTTCCCTCAAGACTTGAAAAGTCAAAACGTCAAAGCCTGGCTGACCACACTCGAACAATCAGAACACACAATCCAGAATATCTGGAACCCTTTATGTCATTTCTTTCTTGGCTCTGATGCGACCCACAGTTCAGCTGAGTATTTCAAAACCTCGCTCGTGCAATATTTTTTATCAACAAGAGCGCAAAATCGAACCATTATTTCTCCGCTTGACGAAGAATCATTGCTCTTAACACCACTTCGACAGTCTCTCGCTGCGCAACATATCGCTTTCCACGAGCATGCGACAGTTACACATTTTCACTATGATGCGAGGGGTCTCACAGGGGTACAATTACATGATGGCACAACGCTCACGGCAGATTTCTATGTGTCCGCCTTTCCTCGAGAAAATCTCATTGCGTGCTTATCCGATCGTACCCTGACAAAATATGCTTATTTTTCTAATCTGGTAAAATTACAAGAATTCTCGGCGCTCGTCACTCACCTTGAAATTCCCTGCCCCATAGCCAAATCAAGACTGCTTCTCTTCCCCAGCACCTTCAACTGGATCGCCATCCAGCCATTGCAGGATCCTCCTGGTCGCACGACAAACTGCATACGCTTATCATGCGTGACAACCAGTGAACAGCCGGCGAATGAACAATCTGCTCACGACACTCTTTCAGAACTATCCAACATATTACCGGCACCACTCAATCAACACATACAGGTGTCGTCTTCAACGTCCATCACTCAATACACTCATACCTTTATACCTTGTCAGCCCGACACTTCCGTATTCCGCCCAATTCAAAAAAGCCCGCTCTCGAACTTTTTTTTAGCAGGACCGTGGACTGACACCGGTTCTCCGCCCTCCCATGAAAGCAGCATTATCAGTGCAAATCTCTGCACTCAATCGATTCTTGATTCCATCGCTCACCGCTGAATTGACAAGCCTTTCAACGAACTCTAAGATGCGCGTATGACCCTGGATGAACTTAAAATATCACTCACAGATTGCCAAAAATGTCGCCTGTCATCTGGCCGGACCCAAGTCGTCTTTGGCGTTGGAAATCCCGATGCCGACATCATGTTTGTTGGAGAAGGCCCTGGTTATTATGAAGATAAACAGGGTGAACCATTTGTGGGGGCTGCGGGAAAACTGCTCACGGAATTACTTGAATCAGTCGGCCTCTCTCGTCAGGAAATCTACATTGCCAATGTTGTCAAATGTCGTCCGCCCAACAATCGTGACCCTCAACCGGATGAAATTGAAACCTGTCAACCATTCCTTATGGAGCAGATCAAATTAATTAATCCGCAACTTGTCTGCAGCCTCGGGAACTTCGCCACCCAAACACTCCTCGGCCAAAAAATTGGAATCACCAAAGTCCGGGGCCGCACATTCAAACGCCCAGACTTCACGCTGTTTCCATTACTGCACCCGGCAGCGGCGCTGCATCAAGGAAATCTTCGGGTTCCTCTTAAAGAAGATTTTCAAAAACTTAAACATGTTCTCGATAACATGAAAAATCCTCCAGATCACTCCAGCCCATCAAACCTCACAGAACCGAGAGCCAACGAGTCCCAGGCCGAAGCAGACACACAGCCTCGACAAATGGACTTGTTCTAAAAGTACCACTCATCACCTACTGTGATGCACCTTAATATCTTCTCGAAGTCGTGCAATTTCACTCATAATTTGCGATGTCACCCTCTCAATATGATCACGGTCTGGCCTTGATTCTTTCTGGAAGGTCAACGGGTTACCGTAGCGAACCCTAGCCCGACAAGGGATCAACAGCGTACGAATAATTGACGTCACCGATCGTTTGTTCGCCCAAACTACAGAGGCTGGCACAATCGGGGCTCCAGTTTTTAAGGCGAGATATCCGATACCAGGACGCCCTTCTTCCATACGGAAATTATCGAGGCCTCCTTCGGGGAAAAGCCCCACAACCTGCTGTTCCCGGAGTCGATGAAGCATACCACGAACCGCATTGATGTCTTGACGGCCTCGACGGACAGGAATCGTATCCATGGCTTCATAAGCCCACTGGAAGCATGACGCATAGATTTCATGTGCCATCAAAAATGAAATGTGCCGTCCGGCAGTAGCGAGTAGCACAAGCGGGTCTCCAAGCGAAGAATGATCACACACTAACAAAACCGGCCCCTTGTCAGGGAATGGAGATGGCTGGACCCTCGTCACTCGGAACATGACTCGACAGACGAGTCGATTCAGCCAAGACAGCCAGACACAGTTGAATTGTGTGAGCAATTTCCCCATGACCCTTGACTGTTATCTGAAATAGTGATGTCTACCAAGACCAGGCATTGCTTGAATTCTTCAATGAGAAGAATGCTCACCTCTGTAAGTCAGGACAGGAAATTCACCTACTATGCAGAAAGTACACAATAGGCAATCGCGACTGGAATATAAATGATAAACGAGAGAAGAAAATTTGTGAATGATAATATGCAGAGAGAGTAATACGTAAAACCATACAATACTTATGAGTCTTTGGAGACAGAAGACGATGTTTCAGACTCCTCAGATGACGTGGCCGTCTCATCTGATTCGAGACTCTCGGTATTTTCAGCATCGACTTCCGGGAGATCTTCGAATACTTCATCTTCCGGATTCACATACCACCTGATGAGCATGTCATCCCACCAGGCTTCATTGACGTCTTCGCCTGGATCCACGCCTAAGAGCTTGACATCCTCTTCCGATATTGTTTCATCAATCACAGTGGGTTTGAAGCGGGCTCGATCAATCACCTCTTTCGTTGCATACCCACCGACGATCCAAGACGGAGCATCAGCTCGACGTGATTTATACGCTTGAAGTCCAAGCTTCAAGTAGAGAAAAACTTTGCGTTGCGCATCATCCTCCAACCCGCTGGGCGGGAGAGACAGCATCTTTTCAATTTTCTTTCTCCACTCACGCTGATTGTATCGAGAGGTCATTAATTGAAGAGCTTTTTCACCATCGGTTCCATCAAGCGGCATAAAAT
>BQIY01000148.1 GCA_021604265.1 Nitrospirales bacterium | reverse complement strand
GTTGCAGGCCGTTGGCCTGGAAGATCGGCAAGACCATTACCCCGTTCAACTGTCAGGCGGTGAACAACAACGCGTTGCGGTGGCTCGGGCCTTCTCAACAAAACCCCCGGTACTATTGGCCGATGAGCCGACAGGCAATTTGGATAGTGCGACAGGAGAGCGTGTCATAGACCTATTGTTCCGTCTGAATCACGATCATGGGAGTACGATGGTCCTCGTGACTCATGATCAGTCTTTGGCGAACCGGACTGAGCGCATTATTGCCTTGCGCGATGGGAAAATCGATAGCGATAGATCCATGGCATCCTAAGGCCGCATTGAAGTAGGAATCGTCACGCATATCTGCTGGTATCCATAATCAGGGTGTCATACGGTTGTGAGATTGAAAGGAATCTTGGGTGAATAGACCGTTTGCTGCAGTCATGGCTTGGCGGGAAGCTCGAGCAAGCTGGCACCGGTTTGTCTTTTTCTTTATGTGTATTGCAATCGGTGTGGGTGCAGTGGTCGGGGTCGGACTGTTTGCCGCAAACGTTGAAGAAGCCATTTTTCATGATGCGAGAAGTCTGCTCGGTGGTGATCTCGAAATCTCATCTCGCCGTTTGATGAGTGAAGACATTCGGCACGTCATGGACTCTCTTCAAGCACGAGAGATTGTGGTTTCTCATGTCAGTGAATTGGCGGCGATGGCTGCTGTGGCAGATCCGCAGGCAAAACCCTCTGACCCGCTACCGGCGACTCAATTAGTTGAGCTGAAAGCTGTTGAACCGTCCTATCCACTCTATGGCTCCATCGAAACCAGCCCGAAAGCAACATTGGCTTCGCTTTTAGCTAGCCAAGCATCAAACTGCAAGACTGTTCCATGTTTTGGCGCCATTGTTCAACAGTCTCTGTTGATCAGTCTGCAGGTTGACGTCGGTGACCAGATTCAAATTGGCCAGTCGCAATTCAGCATTACGGGAATTATTAACAAAGAACCGGATCGTGTGGCCAACGCGTTTAGCCTTGGACCTCGTGTGCTGATATCTCGTCAGGCGCTTGCTGCCACTGACCTTCTGCAGCCTGGAAGTCGCATTCGCGAACGTTACCGGCTTCGTGTTGCCCCCACTCAATCACTTAAACCATTACTGGGAGAACTGCGAGGGCGTTTGGCCCAAGAGGGAGTCCGTGTGGTGAGTTTTCAAGACGCGCAACCTCGCGTGCGGCGATTTCTGGATCAGTTGTCTACGTACCTCGGATTGATCGGGCTCACGACGTTGTTTATTGGCGGCATCGGGGTGGCTAGCACCATTCAGGGCTATCTCTCTCAAAAAATGACGAGTATCGCTATCCTGAAAACCATTGGGGCCGAGACGAATTTTATTATCAAGACGTACTTGTTTCAAAGTTTGTTGATGGGGGGGATTGGGAGTGTGTTCGGAGCAGCGCTTGGCATTGGGCTTCAGGCTGTCATGCCCTCTCTCCTTGGGAGCTTGCTTCCATTTTCGATCGAATTTACACTCTCGCTCACTCCAGTGTTGAAGGGGCTGATTTTAGGATTGCTCTCGACCGCGGTCTTCACGCTTTGGCCGTTGCTGACTATCAGGCATGTTCCGCCGGCTTTGGTGTTTCGACGAGAGATTGATCGGGCACCCGTGCAAGATGCCCCGGAATCCTATTGGCATCGGTTTCAAAAGTCTCTAAAAGGGTTTGTTCGGGATCGAACCCGCCTGATGACGGGGTTCGTGATGAGTGGCAGTTTGGCTGGCTTGGCGGTGTGGCAGGCACAGTCTGTCGCCTTAGGCCTCTTTTTCATGTCAGCCTTTTTGGTGGCCTTACTTTGCCTGCTACTTGCGTCCAAACTTCTCCTGTACTTACTGACGCTTTTGCCGCGTCCCCGAACATTTTGGATACGAAACGCCATCAGCAATCTTCATCGGCCGGGGAACTACACCGCTGGGATGACGGTGGCTATTGGAGTTGGCGTGATGGTGATTGTATCCATCGTGGTGATTAAGACCTCTCTGCTGGAAGCCCTGGGTGAACGGATGCCGACAAAAGCGCCGTCATTTTTCTTTATCGATATTCAGCCCGATCAACGAGAAACGTTTGAACAGATTCTTCAGCAGTGGACGGACGATCATGATTATGGATTGTCGCCTGTCGTTCGGTCCCGACTGACGGCACTTGACGGTAAACGCATTGATCCTGAGGCGCATAAGGGGAAACGAAACGGCTGGTACTTCACTCGAGAGTATGTCTTGACGGCGTTGGCTGACCTGCCCAAGGACAATACAATTGCCAAAGGAAGCTGGTGGGCTACTCATGACGTCTCGTCTCCGACGCTCCTCGCATCGAGTCCGGAGAATCCGGCAAGTTTATCGATTGAAGATGAAGCCGCGAAACACCTTGGACTTGACCTTGGTTCCATTGTCGAACTTGATATACAAGGTGTTCCCCTGTTCACGAAAATCGAAAGTACACGAAAGGTGGATTGGGGGAGTTTTTCGACGAATTTCTTCATGATTCTGTTTCCCGGGGCCCTGGATGGGGCGCCCATGACCTACATTGCGACAGCACGGGTGCCCGCAGCCAATGAGGTACCCTTACAGCAAGCCCTTGTGGCACGTTTGCCGAATGTGACGGCCATTAATGTGGGCGATATCTTAGAGAATATCGCTCATCTGCTGCAACAGTTGTCCTGGGCCATACAGGGAATGGCAATGTTATGTATCGTCAACGGCACGATTGTGATGACCGCTGTTCTTGCCACGACACGATATCGACGTCTCTATGAGGCAGCTATCTTAAAAGCTCTCGGCGGGACCCGCCACATGATTGCCCAGTCGTTGGCTCTTGAGTTTGGGTTGCTCGGCAGCTTGGCCGGGATTATAGGCATTCTGCTGGCGAATGTGTTGTCTTGGGGCATTCTTCATTTTTTCTTAGACCTTGAATGGTCTGTTCCGATAGTTCCTCTTGTCATGGCCTGTGTCTTCACCATTCTTCTGACACTGATCGTTGGGTTTTTCAGTAGTTATCGTCTCCTTGCCCATCCCCCGCTTGCTGTCCTGCGAGAAGAGTAGCGAGGGACTGTTCTCCTGCTAGTATCCGTTCAGATTACCACGTTTCTTTCAATATCCATTTTGATACGCAGTGTGCGCAATTGGATAACATTTCTTTTTGCTCTCCTGGCTTTTCGCTTGACCGGCAAATACGAAGTCCAGTTTTATGTGTGTGATAACAGGTATTTATGGGCGTTTAACAAGTTCAATCTCCCTGCCTCATCATTGGTATGCCCCTTGCTTTAGTACAGATCTGTCAGATCTTTTTCATACTTTAATACGAGGAGTAAGTCGATGGAAATTTTTATTGTCGCAGTCCTCACAGGATTGGGACTTCTCATAGGAATGTTTTTCATTTGGCAGGGATATCATTCCCCACATGTCACACCACCCAGATCAGACGGGATTGGCGGGGATGGGGAAAGTAGGAATTGAACAAGGGTAAAAATGAATGGAGTTTTCCAGGGGCCACGGCAAGGATAGCGCTCTTCTCTATAGAACGTGTAGAGGGCAAGAACTCGCGCTTTTACTATCTTCTAGAAACTAAGGGAGAATAACATGGATCGTGTACAACCCGTATCCACAAATTTTGGCCTTAACCCGCTGTATTGCGCTCAAAAATGTATATTGATTATTGATGACGATCCCTTGGCTCGATCAATTCTTCGTCTGCTTTTCGAAACAGACGGGTATTGCTGCGTAGAAGCTGAAAATGGAGCCTTAGGGCTGGCCATGCTTGAGCAACATCAACCGGACTTGGTCGTGACCGACCACAATATGCCGATCCTCACGGGAATTGAGTTTCTTCAACGTTTGGGGAAAAAGAGTCGAGAACAGGTCCCTGCCGTCATTTTCATATCTGGAGATTCAAGTCGTGAACTGAAAGTGCAGGCGCTTCAATCCGGCGCCCGGGCCGTTTTGGAAAAACCCTATGATATTGATGAGATTCGAACCTTAGCCAATTGGCTTCTCAAATCGGAGCAAGCTGTTTCATTTGACACGCCTTTGGTGAATTGATGTGCGGGTAAGCATGAAAAGAAAAGGTAAGAAAAAGTCGCGGCCATGTATTTGAAGTGTTGTGCAGGAGGCAAGAGTTCAATCTGCTAGTATCTACCTTGACCAGCACAAGAAGACCCTCCAATGGTGTGTTCCGCATCATTCAAGCACGTTCCTTTATCACGGGCATATCACAATCCATCACAAATTCTTGAATTTCTTTCGCAGAAAATTTTCATATTTCCCTACAAAATGTAGGCATTTTACATAATAGTGAAGGGTGGAACCTTCGCTTAGTAGAGTGAGTTTCTCTTCTCAAAAATTCAATTTCATTCCTAACCCTATGATTACCAAAGGATTTCAAATTGACGCTAAATCGGCATTACGTTTGCTTTCCTAATGAGTAGCCCCTTGCTGAATGAGAGAAAGGTTTTCGCGAGTCAGCTTAGCTGGTATTTGCTAGTGTATCGACATATTAAAAGGTCTGTTGCATGAAATATCTCCAATCCCTTCCCTTATTGCTCCTACCGGATTTCTTCTTTACAGAAAATCCTGAGGACTCAGGTCCTATCGGGTTTTCTCATCATGACCATATTCCTCCTGCGTATAGTTCAAGGTTATTGATCTTGAATATGTACAAACCTACCACGTAAGCCGGGGATTGGATGAAGGCACTGGGGTCCCTACCCCAGTGCCGCACGCATTCAAAAGCTGGACGGATCTTTTTGCCCTAATTTCTCTCAGAATCTTCCTCTATCCAATCACCTCCTTCCCCCGCAGTATACGAACGTCACTTTGATATCGACACGAGTGTATTCATCAGGTATGTTTCATGACGATCTTTTTCCTAACTCGAAGGATGAATGGTGGAACACGGCCAAGAGCGAGACAACAACCTTCCCCTCAGAAACCTTGTGCTCATTGATGCGTCAAGTTTTATTTTTCGGGCGTATCATGCCATTAAACCGTTGACCTCCCCTGATGGGACACCCGTCAATGCGGTGTATGGATTTATGCAAATGCTGATGAAGCAATTGGACGACATGGAGCCCAAGCATGTCGCGGTGATTTTTGATGTTGCGAGAATCACCTTTCGAAACGACTTGTCTCCCGAATACAAAGCGAATCGTCCAGATCCGCCGGATGAACTCATCCCGCAATTTGCCCTCGTTCGCGACGCGACGCGAGCGTTTAACCTTGACTGCATTGAATCCCCGGGGTTTGAAGCTGACGATCTGATTGCCACCTACACGCATTTGGCGCTTCAGACGGAGGCGACGGTGACCATTGTATCGTCTGACAAAGATCTTATGCAGTTGGTCTCTGATCGTGTCAGGATGTATGACGGCATTAAGAATCGGTTTATTGGGACTAAAGAAGTCAAAGAGAAGTTTGGCGTTCCGCCTGAAAAAGTGGTTGATGTGCAAGCATTGGCCGGTGATGCCACCGATAATGTTCCAGGCGTGCCCGGGATCGGGATTAAAACAGCAGCGCAACTCATTAATGAATATGGTGAGCTTGATACGCTGTTGGCTCGAGCATCAGAGATCAAACAAACAAAGCGTCGAGAAAATCTCATTGAACATGCCGATAAGGCTCGGTTGTCGCGTGAACTAGTTCGACTCAGAAAAGATGTCCCTCTCACGATTCCTCTTGAGAAGCTCGGCCGACGTTCAGTTGATCGTGAGACGTTAATGAATTTTCTCTCCACGCTGAATTTCAAAACCATTATTGATCGGATTCAACATAAGTATCCTTCAGCGGATACCTTGACGAGTCCGAACGCGTCACCTGTTCAGCAAGCACGTCAGGCATCGACGTATGAGCTTGTTCAAACCCGATCGGCTCTTCAAGATTGGGTGGGTCGAGCGTATCGCGCGGGAATGGTGGCCGTTGATACGGAAACGACGTCGCTAGATCAAAGTCGAGCCGAGCTGGTAGGGGTGTCTCTCAGTCTCGAGCCGGCGCAGGCCTGCTATATCCCCCTTGGGCATACCGGGTGTCAGACGTCAGGAGAGGCTGTGCCTCAACAAATTCCCCTCAATGAGGCATTAGAGGTGCTCCGTCCGTTATTGGCCGATCCGTCAGTCTTAAAAATTGGCC
>BQIY01000147.1 GCA_021604265.1 Nitrospirales bacterium | reverse complement strand
CAAAAAACCATGGCCTTCGATGATGCGCACCATTTATAACGATCCAGACCGCTACCTGCTGTATTGGAATACCATCAAAGGCTGCTATACCGCAGGTGACGTCTGTCATAAGGACAAGGATGGGTATCTCTGGTTTATGGGACGGGCCGATGATGTCGTAAAGGTTGCCGGAAACCGAATCGGTACGGCAGAAGTCGAAAGCGCGTTAGTGAGCCATGAAGCCGTCGTGGAAGCCGCCGTCATTGGGAAACCTCATAAGACAGCCGGTGAAATGATCAAGGCCTTTGTCACACTCAAAGAAGGCCAAACCGAAACTCCGGACTTGATTCAACATCTTCAAGATCACGTCTTGAATGAACTGGGAAAAATCGCCGTTCCCAAAGAAGTGGAGATTGTCACATCTTTACCCAAAACCCGTTCAGGGAAAATCATGAGGCGGGTCCTCAAGGCCAAAGAACTGGGGCAAGATCCTGGTGATATTTCCACGCTTGAGGAATAGTCATGCGATTCCAATAGACCTCGACAAGCAGAAATTCGAATGCTGTTCCGGCGATCATTTCCAGCTTGACCATTGATGGAGATGGGAGATCAGGTCAAGCAACCTTCGAGTCACATTCATTCCCGCATTTCTCCCGCACATCACTCAACGACGCACGCCATTATCTTCTGTTGAGCGACGAATGGTAAGGAAACGCTTCGATCATGCTGGACATCGTCCTCTATCAACCAGAAATTCCACCGAACACTGGTAATATTATTCGTTTATGCGCGAACACAGGTTTCCCCCTTCATCTCATTCGACCCTTGGGATTTCGCTGGGGTGACAAAGGAGCCAAACGAGCAGGACTTGATTATCATGAGCTCGCAAACGTCGAACTCTATGACAATTTTGAAGCTTACGTGAACGCTCGAAATCCATCACGCCTGTTCGGCATCACCACAAAAGGCCAATCGAGCTATCACAGCATAGAATTTCAACCTGGCGATGCACTCCTGTTTGGTCCGGAAACCAGAGGACTCTCTCAAGAAATCTTAGCTTCACTTCCCGCGACTCATCTCTTGCGAATACCCATGAAACCGGATTCCCGGAGTCTCAATTTAAGTAATGCCGTCGCCGTTGTCGTCTATGAAGCTTGGCGACAACATCAGTTCTTCGAATCGCAATAAGAGAGAGGAGAACTTTAATAGGGTCAGACTTCTTTTATCCAGTTCAAGACAAAATTGTTACGAGAGGAATTGGGACAGAAACTTATACGACGAGACAGGTCATTACCAGGTCACAGAACCTGAACAATAAACTCGAGCCTTAGGCTCTTCAATTTAAGCGATCGCAGCCTTGACCTGCGATCGCCTAAGACCCGAGTTCACGAGAGATGAGTTTCTCATTGTTCTCAAACGGTATGCAGTAAATACCTAAAAACTACCCAAGTTACTGCGTTTTATTCAGGACTGTCATAAATTCTTCCTTAAGCGTTTCATCATTGAGAATAGCCTTAAAGATTTTATTATATCCTTCAATGGTCAGGCCGTGATCTTTCACCGCCTGATTCATCTTCTGGTTGGCTTCTTCTTGAAGCGCTTCAGTTTGTGCTGGATCACCGGCCTCAACAATTCGCTGTTTATACGTATTATTAATTTCTGAAACCTGTTTATAGGCACCGGCAAACGGTTCGAGGTTTTCTCCAGGAATTTGTTCTGGCTGGGGTTGAGAGTCAACCGGCTGTGCAGTGGCGACACCGACTGACAGAAAAATCAGTATGCCACTGAAGAGTAACACTCCTCTTAATGATTTACATCTCTGTATCATAGGATCCATCGCTCATCTCCTTTTTGTAGGTTGGTACATGAAAAACGAATGACTTTCAGCGTTATAACAAACCGCTCCTTACTCCTCTGATACGGCCTGAAAATTGTGACTCGACATTACCGCATACAGTTTGAGCCGTAGGACTATTTAGAAGGCAAAAGATGGGCCACGGCAATTATCCACAATTGGCTAGTAACGCTCAATACATCATAACTCCTGATATGAAAAGGGAAAACTTTCTTTACAATCCTCCGATCAACGTGCAATTGGGCATTTCCGTAACGTAGGGAAGACCATACGAATGCTCATTCCATCCTACAGACTAAACGAAGGCGATTTGACCGCAGGTTTAGGATATTTTCACAAAATCAAACTGATATTAGTCATGGCTTGTATCGTCCACGTCTTACGTCTTTTCAGAATAGTTGCCTGTACCATCCACCCCCTTTTCTCGCACCATCAACAGAACGGCATACAATCTGTGGCAAGGCCTCAGGGCGTCTCGAGAAAAGCGATCGGCCTTTCTTTGATCGAATCATTACTGGAACTGCATGTTGCGGCATGCAGTTTTTTCAAGAAGACCCTCAAGGTTTTCAGAGAATCTGCCGATAGAGCTAAAGCAGGGTGCGACATCACAGATGGCCGTCGTGGACGGATCAAGGCACGACGCCGAAGGCTGGGACCCCTTCGTTAATTTTCGGTTTACCCACTAACATAATCTGCGATCCTCCACTGACTTTCTGCAGTTGGGTGGCTCTCGTGTAACGGTGTTTTTTCACTGAAGGAGTACGTGTGTGACGAATGCTCGATGGTTTGTTGAAATCCGACGTCGACTACATGAAGCCGGGCATGTGTGGTATCACATTGGTCTGGTGAGTGTGAGTGCAACCATTGCCATGCTATTGCCCTATGTAGCTCAAGGGTTTCTGATGTATTGGGAAGTGATCGAGAGCGAAAAAGTTTATCTTGTTTCAGTTGAAATTGCAGTAGCCATCACACTGATCATTGCCTTGAATTTCTTGGGACAAAACCTTCGAGACTCTCAATTAGCCAAATCGGCTCGCGGTGCAGGGTTGGTTCATGTATTTCCTGGCGGAAGACGTGTCTCTCCAGAGCGGATTACGTCCCTCATCAAGGATCACGGGTTTCCACGTGATGTGATGATCATTGGCTCAACGGGAAATACCTTTGTCGATCCTGAAGGAGACTTACACCCGGTCCTCAAGCATTGTTTGGAAGCCAAAATTCTCCTCCTCAATCCATGCAGTAAGAATGCACGGGCACGGGCGAAATCGATCTTGCATCCTGAAATTACACTGGAGAGTTTGATGGCCCAGACGAAAGCCAGCATTGATTTCCTGAAACTGCTTCGAGCGACTCAAAAAAATGTACGAGTGAAGTTCTACTCATATGATCCGAATGTAAAATTAGCCATTCTTGGAGATAATATTTGGCTCCAGCATTATCACACGAACCTCGACATTCAATGCATGCCGATGTACGCCTTTCAATATAACCCCAAAGAACACGGGCTCTATACCATTTTCTATCAACATTTTGTGGAAAAGTGGGAACACCTGGACACTCCGGAATATGATTTAGAAACCGATGATTTAGTGTATCGTTGGAACGATGGTACAGAAAAACAGCGTATCCCATTTTCCTGGGACGGGATTCCGCAAGTGATCGAACCGCAGGGTTTGCTGGAACCAGTTTCCGTTCAGAATGATGTTGAGCTGATGGGAGTGCCAATTTCTGCTATCTAGGACAATACTGAATCCTGAGGTCGTAGATGATGACCTCAGGAGCACCTCGAATAATCAACGTTTCATGCATTATTCTTACGCGTGAGTGCTAGAGATCACCATCTCATATATTGTCCCTCACAACACCCAATCAAGTATGTATGTGGACCACCGAGAAATGCCATAAACATCTCGACTGTGGCTTTGTACCGGATCCAAGCTGAAGACATCGTGCCCCAGTCAGCCCCGTCGTTCTAATCATGAACAGCTCAAGTGAGAAATGACAGTTATGAGGTAATTCGATAACACGGCGTATAATGCTGTTGATCAATTTTCATGCGATGTTGTTTTACGAAGGATTCTAAAAGGTCATCCATCAATTTCATAATGGTTGCATCGCCGTGAATCGTGAATGGGCCTTGTTGTTCAATGGCATTGAGTGCTTGGGGCTTTACATTGCCGGCAACGATGCCTGAAAACGCTCGGCGTAAGTTTGCCGCTAGCATATGCGTTGGTTGATCAGCATAGAGATCTAACTGTTCCATAGACATATGCGTTGGTGCAAAGGGCTTTTGAAATTCATGGTCGACAGACAGATGCCAATTGAAATAGAAGGCATCACGGGTTTGCCGGCGAAATTCTCGGACGCGCTGTATCCCTTTCTTCATTTCATCCATGCCACGTTGCGGATCATCAATGATGATCTGATAGCGTTGAGTGGCTTGAGGCCCTAATGTCTGTTTGATAAAAGCATCAATCGCCCGAAAATATTCCTCACTTTTTTGGGGCCCAGTCAAGATCAACGGAAAAGGGATTTCGGCATTGTCCGGATGAAGCAGCACTCCTAGCAAGTACAGAATTTCTTCAAATGTTCCCACTCCGCCGGGAAATATAATAAAGCCATGACCGAGTCGAACAAAAGCTTCAAGCCGTTTTTCGATGTCCGGTAATATAACCAGTTCATTGACAATAGGATTCGGGGCTTCTGCGGCAATAATTCCCGGTTCAGTTAAACCTAAGTATCGACCATTTTTAATACGTTGCTTGGCATGCGCAATGGCTGCCCCTTTCATGGGGCCTTTCATGGCCCCTGGCCCACAGCCTGTGCAAATATCCATGGACCGTAACCCAAGTTGATGACCAACTTCCTTGGTATATTGATACTCAATGTCGTCGATCGAATGACCGCCCCAACACACCACCAAATGTGGATCTTCAACAGAATGAATGATTTCTGCATTCCGTAAAATATGAAAAATTGCGTTGGTGATACCGTTGGATGTCAATAAATCAAATTTATTATTGTCTTGAATTTCGTTATGGACATAAATGATGTCTCGTAACACCGAAAATAAGTGCTCCTTGATTCCTTGAATGATTTCCCCATCCACAAACGCACTCGAAGGCGCGTTGTTCAATTCAAGTTTGACTCCACGATCTCGCTGCTCTAACCGTATGTCAAAATCTTGGTAGCGAGAAAAGAATGCTTTGGTGTCATCCGTCTCATTTCCACAAGTCAACACCGCCAACGCGCTGTTTCTGAAAATTTCATGGAGTCCGCCCTGGCTGGTATCACAGAGCTTCTCCACTTCGGAGTGGGACAGCATGTGCATCGAAGTGTCTGGCGTAATACTGGCGCAAACACCCCGGCCTGAGGTTATAGGTAGCAATGTGGTGCGTTTCATTGGGCTATTTGCTGATAAAGCGGCCAAAGGCTTCTAGTTCCCTAACCGTATTCGTCATACCATACTGTACTTTTCTCATTAATAAAAGAGAATAATTTGGACCTGCTTCCTCTCCGGAGAGGTCATCGGCATTCACATATTCGCCGCATATTCGGCAACTTTCATGAACTTCTTTCATGCAAGGGAACGTTCACGATTGTCTGTCCTCACACCATACCTACCCAAATGGGGTATAGCCCTGCCTAAAGCCATCACATTATTCTTCCCTTAACGATATTAGTCTATTCAGTTCCGAATACCGTTCATCCCGCCGGCAAATGACTGCCGGTCAACAATCATCTCATTGCCAAAGAGGCACGCATGTTCCATATGGTAAAAATCTCTTGCGCGTTTGGCATGACTCTGATGCTTCTCTCGTGTATGAACTCACCAGACGTCTCAATTAGCAAAGCTGTTCATGAAGTCTCAGACGAATCAGCATTTCAACAATTGAAGACTGAGGGAAGATTATTGGGACTCGAGAAGAAATTTTTGCTAGCAATTGAAAAACTTGACTTAGCCGCGACATTACGACCAGACGATGCGCATGTCCATCTCATGCTTGGCGAAGCGTATTATCATGTCGGAAATCGGCAGGAAAGTTTAACGCATTTGCAACGGTCGCGAGAATTAACCCCGAATAACTATCAGGTTGAAAGCTGGCTCGGGACGGTCCATATGGGACTTGGACAATTGGGCGAGGCAGAGTTCGCGTACTCCAACGTCTTAACAATGAAGCCGAACGACTACAATGCACTGGTGTATATGGGCTATATTGCGTTTCATAAAAAAGATTATCGATCCTGTCATCAGTATTTTCAACGCTACAAGAAACTCGTTGAGGTCATAGAACCGGCAAGATTGACAAAACAGGAAAAGCTTCGATATCAACA
>BQIY01000146.1 GCA_021604265.1 Nitrospirales bacterium | reverse complement strand
AAACGCCAATGGTCGTCTATACCGTATTGGGTTCGTGTATATCCGTCTGTCTTCGCGATCCGCATGCGGGGGTTGGCGGGATGAATCATTTTATGTTGGCCGCACCCAAGGGGAGCCACGATAGCGATGCCTGGTCTGAATCCGGACGCTATGGCAGTTATGCGATGGAAATGCTGATTAATGGAATTCTGAGTCGCGGCGGACATCGAAAACGTCTGGAAGCGAAAGTGTTTGGCGGGGGAAAGATTTATGACGGCAGTTTGGATGTTGGTGCGAAAAATGCGGCCTGGGCCTTGGACTATCTTCAACAAGAAGGGATGCCGCCCGTGAAGGCCGATGTCGGTGACGTGTGTCCTCGAAAGGTGTATTACTTTACAGATACCGGGAAAGTCTTAATGAAGAAATTAGACCGGGTGCAGTCTCAAAGCATCGTTCAGCAAGAACGACAATATGAATCCACGCTCAAGAAGGAACCGGCCGCAGGCGAGGTTACTTTGTTCTAAGGGGACAAAACGGTGGTCACATTGGGAACGTTGAGGGTGGGCTATGGGCTGCCGATGAAAAGGAGTGGAAGATGAATCAGAAAAAAGTACGAGTGTTGATTGTAGATGACTCTGCCTTAATTCGAGGAGTGCTGACAGAGTTATTAACACAAGATCCTCTCATTGAGGTCGTTGGAACGGCGACCGACCCGTATGCGGCACGCGATAAAATTAAAAGTCTCCATCCAGACGTTCTCACGCTTGACGTAGAAATGCCGAAAATGGACGGCTTGACCTTTCTTCAGAAGGTCATGGCCGGGCACCCGATGCCGGTCGTCATGGTCAGTTCACTGACGGAGTCAGGCTGTGAAACTACCTTACGGGCCTTGGAACTTGGCGCTATTGATTTTATCACCAAACCAAAGATTGACGTGCAGCACGGGTTGGAAGAACTGGCTGAGACGATTACGTCCAAGATTAAGACTGCGGCGGCAGCGGCGGTTCGAAAACGAACGCCTTCAGAGTTGAACCCCGAGCGTCTTCGAGAGTTGGCCAGTCAGTCTTCAATGATTAAAACGACGGACACCATCATTGCCATTGGCGCTTCGACTGGGGGAACAGAAGCCTTAAAAGAGCTCCTGGAAGTCCTTCCCTCAAATGTTCCGCCGATTGTGATTACACAGCACATGCCTGAACGTTTCACCAAAACTTTTGCCAACCGCTTGAATCAAGTCTGTCAAATTAGCGTGAAAGAAGCTGAGGAGGGTGATAGTCTCATCCCGGGGCAAGCGCTTCTCGCGCCGGGGAATTATCATATGGAACTCCGTCGAAGCGGTGCGCGGTATCAGGTGACGTTGAATCAAAATCCCCCAATCAATCGACATCGACCTTCTGTCGATGCGATGTTTCGCTCTGTGGCGAATTATGCCGGGGCGAATAGTCTTGGAGTGATCTTGACGGGGATGGGGAATGATGGTGCGGCGGGAATGCTTGAAATGAAAAAGGCTGGGGCCTTCAATTTGGCCCAAGATGAGGCCTCGTGCGTGGTGTTTGGGATGCCGAAAGAAGCCATTAAGGCTGGAGGAGTTGATAAAATTCTCGCGTTATCCGATCTTCCGGCTGCCATGCTCACGCACCTTAAGGCGGTGTCGTAAGGGACTCAAGAGGTATGGGCATCTCATGATTCTTGAATAAATCATGTACAATTGAGATAGGCCCTGTTCGTGTGTGCCGCCAGGACCTTCCTTTCCGTATCAAATCGTTCAACTCTCCTCGATCTTGAAGACTCATTGTCTTGAATTCCTGCCGAACATCTATGTGGCGATCTGTGAGACTCTTTTGACTGGAAACCCTTTGTCAGGATTAGAGGGAAAATGTTCCACTAGGCTCGTCGGAGGAAAGGCAGTGGAATCCCTGCATATTCTGACAAAATCTTTAACTTTATATGGTTTTTTTCCGAAAGAAACAAGAAGCGCAGCCATTGGTCTGTTTTGCAGACGATTGCGGACGTCGGTATCGACTGTAGCTGTTTTACATCTCTGTTCCAATGCATGAGGCGTCGTTTGATGCCGTGGCAGTTTCAATAATTCAACGGGAAATGAATTAGGTTCGCCATAGTGCGTCAGACTGTATGTTGGGCAGACGCGAGCTGTGAGTTGGCATGATCTCTGAAAGAGAAGATCTTTAATGAAGAGCATGGATAGCGCCGTGGTCGAATTTCTGATCGAATGCGATGAGAATTTGAACCATCTTGAAACAGACTTGGCCTACCTTGATGCGACTACTGACCAACGTCGTCTCTCAAGCATTGTTCGTGCAATTCATGCCATCAAGGGGCCCTCGACATTTTTGGGATATACCAACCTGGAAAGTCTGACGCATAGTGGAGAAAGGCTTGTCAGCCGGGTGCGGGAAGGTGGATGTGCTCTGACGCCAGACATGAGCCAAGCTTTGACGGCGATGGTTGCTGCCATTCGACACATGCTGGAACGAATCGAAATGGAAGGTGTCGATGGAAAGAACGACTACTCGGAACTGAAGAACAGATTAAACGCCTTGCAATCAGAAGAGGTGAGGAGCGTAGAGCTGGTCGGTGACGATGGCGTAGAGAAGGACTGTGGAATGTCGGATGCTTCAGAACATGCTGTATCGGCAGATTCTAGTGACGCTCCTCTTGCCAATGAACCGGTTCGGTCTAATCCAGAGTTAGATGAAGCGGTCTTAGCATTTCTCAGTGAAAGTGACGAAAGTCTTGCGCAGGTTGAATGCGACCTGGTTGATCTAGAAAAAAATCCTAGGCAAGAGACTCTCGCCGGTATATTTCGTGTCATTCATACGATCAAAGGAACCTGTTCGTTTCTTGGGTATGGCAGATTAGAACGTCTCACGCATGTGGGTGAATCATTATTGAGTCTTGTTCGTGATGGGACGTTGTCACTGACCGTTCCCAGGGCGAGTGCTCTCCTTTCACTCGTCGATGCGATTCGGACAATGCTTTCAAGTATTGCACAGTATCGCCATGACGGGACTGACAACTTCGAAGAGCTCAAGGCCCACCTGACGGCGCTTCAGAGAGATGAGCCTGACTCTTCAGCGGGTGACGCGTTCTCGGTCTCCGGCTGCCTCCCGTCGTCAGATACTCTCGAATGTCAATCAAATTCTCATGCCCTCGATTCTGAAATACCGTTGTCCGAAGGTCGTAAGCGTGTTCACCGACAAACAGCAAGAGAAGTCGAATCGGTGGAACAGACTATGCCGGTATCAGATGAGACGCATCGGCATCTCACACGGGATTCCTCAATCAGAGTGGATGTTGGCCTATTGGATCATTTAATGGCGACGGTTGGTGAATTGGTCTTGACTCGAAATCAAGTCTTTCAAAGTTTCGAGAGACAGCAAGATCCGGCATTCATGGCAACCGCACAACGTTTGAACCTGATTACGGCAAAGTTGCAGGATGGTCTGCTGAAGACACGGATGCAACCCATAGGACACCTTTGGAACAAGTTCCCGCGTGTTGTTCGTGATTTAGCGCTAGCCGGTGGAAAAGAAATTCGGGTTGAAATGGAAGGCCAAGAGACGGAGTTTGATAAGACCTTACTCGAACTCATTCAGAATCCGTTGACGCATCTCGTGAGAAATTCGGTTGATCATGGATTTGAACTGCCACAGGTTCGAGAAGCAAATGGAAAGCCTCGTGAGGGGCGGCTGTTGCTGCGAGCATATCATGAAGGCGGGCAGGCCCATGTTGAAGTCTCTGACGATGGCAGAGGAATTCATCTGCAGCGAGTGGCGGAATTGGCTGTCGCACGTGGTGTGGTCACTCGTGCTCAAGTCTTACAGATGCGGGAGGCAGATCTCGTGCAATTGATTTTTCTCCCTGGATTTTCTACCTCATCCTCAGTCACCCAGGTCTCCGGACGCGGGGTCGGATTAGATGTGGTGAAAACCAATCTGGATAATGTTGGAGGAACCATAGACATTTCGACTGTCTGCGAACAGGGTACCACGTTTAAACTCAGCGTTCCATTAACCCTAACAATTACTCCAGCATTGATCGTGCATGTGGCTCAGGAACGTTTTGCGATACCTCAGGCCCATCTTCTTGAATATGTACGCCTTGATGCGGAGCGTCATCATTCTATGATTGAATGGTTGCAGGGGGCGTGGACGTACCGGTGGCGCGGACAGCTCCTGCCGATCATTCAGTTACGCACCGTCTTGCAGTTAGACGCTTCGGCTTTGCCAGGAACATCAGAGTTTTATTGTCCGGACGAAGCGAATATCGTGCTGCTTCAGGCTGGTCGACACCGTTTCGGATTGGCGGTGGACGCTGTTGATGACATTGAAGAGATTGTGGTCAAACCGCTTGGTAAGCCATTGGAGGGGTTAGCTGTTTACTCAGGGATGACCATCTTGGGTGACGGTGGTATTGCTCTGATCTTAGATGCCAAAGGCCTGACTCGTTATGCGCACTGTGTGTTTGATCAGGATGAGAAGTTGCCGGTTGCATCGTCCGAGCAAGATCAGCAACAAGCTCAGGCAGAAACGTCTCAGACCTATGTCGTAACAAGAGTTGGTCTGGATGGTCGTGTGGCCATTCCTGTTCACAAAGTGATACGCATTGCGGAAGTCAAGAAACATCTTTTCGCAGTCATTGACGGGCAAGAAGTTGTTCAATATCACAATCACATGTTCCCGGTTATTCGGTTATCTTCAATTTTGTCGATTGACAGAGCCACGTCGTCGGATGAACCTGATGTCCTTCAGATCGTTCTTATGGAAAAAGAGGGTGCGCTTGTGGGAATTGTTGTCGATCATGTTATCGATATTCTTCAGGGACCAATTGGAGTGTCTCCCTCCTCACCATGTCCGGGCATTCTGAGTTCGGCGATACTCGAAGACCACGTCACGGATCTGTTAGATGTCGATTTTGTCTTGAATGCAGGAAGCCGTATACCCATTGCGGCTTTTCCCCCTGAATGTCAGGAGATGTGAGTAATGGCAGAGACACGACAGTTTTGTACATTTACAGTTCATGATTGGTTATTGGGTGTTGATGTTCGCGACGTTCAGGAAGTCATTCATGATCAAGTCATGACCAATGTTCCATTGGCTTCAAATGTGATTGGTGGGCTTATAAATCTCCGGGGACAGGTGGTCACGGTTCTCGATCTTCGACGTCGATTCGGGTTGAACGCTTCCTCTTTACGTCGTGCTCCTATGAATGTCGTCATGCGAATCGATCGTGAGTTAATCAGTTTCCTTGTCGATGAAATTGGGGAAGTTGTCGAAGCTGCTGCCGAAGCGATCAAACCTCCGCCCTTAACCATTGACAAGGAGATTCAACGATTCATCTCTGGCGTGTATCACGGCAATGGTCAGATGTTGGGTATTCTGGACTTAGAAAAAACCATGAGCTTTGCACATCATGACACGGTATGAACGTGAGATTCCTTGGATACTCAGTGAAGAAGGTGGAGCACACCGTATTTCGTCAATAGTGCGCGCGAGCATAATCTATTGGAGCAAGTTCTGTGATGACATGGTTTTTGAATCGGAGAAGAGAAGATGAGTCGAGTTGAAAAATCTATACGCCATTTTGGTATTACGTTCAAACTCATTAGCTTGTGTGTCATATTCGGAATTGTGCCAATGGCGGCCATCGGATGGATTGGATTTAAGGCGGCTCACGATATGGAAAAGGGGGTTGGGGAACGGTTTCAGGTTGTTGCCAAAACGATTGCTGACAAAATTGATCGTAATCTCTTCGAACGATATCACGACGTCCAAGCTTTTGCCCTCAATGAATTAGCGCAATCACACACGCATTGGGGAAGTCCAGCCATCGCACACGAGGTGACAAAAGCCATGAATCACTATGTGGCCGCCTATGGCGTCTACTATCTCACGATCATGGTTGATACTGAGGGGTATCCCATTGCGGTGAATTCAAAAGATGCAGAAGGACACCCAATTCCCACTGCACACCTTCTTAAAAAAAATTATCGAGCGACTCCTTGGTTTCAAGCCTTGGCAAGGAAGGACTATACCGGAAAGATGCCATTTGCCGCACCTGGCAATGACCAGGCAACAGGGACGTATATTGAAGATGTGCACATCGATACGGACGTGAAAGATGTGTATGCCGGCGACGATGGGTTGACGATGGGGTTTTCCGCGCCAGTGGTTGATCAGGAGGGAAATGTCATTGCGTATTG
>BQIY01000145.1 GCA_021604265.1 Nitrospirales bacterium | reverse complement strand
CGGCCTTCTACTCAGGGAGATTGATGATGAACCAGTTTCGTCGAATGCGTGGAACCTTACCAATAATCTCAGCCATCACATTCTGTTTGACCCTCAGCATCCCAACGTTCTCGCATGCGAACACAATCTATCACGCCATCACGCTTGTCGACGTCAGCATTACCGGCTTTTCAAGTCATTCTAGACGACTTGTATCAAAACCTCATGACGTATTCATTGCAGGCAATGCATCCGTCATTGCCCAAGAGTCGATGATCACCGGCAACGCATTTGCCGATCAATTTGCCGACGCTGCGGTCATTGGCCAAAACATGAATGATCTGAGCGTCGGCAATGGTCTTTCTCAACAAGCAATTGTCACAGGGGAAGCCCTAATGGGAACCGCCTTATCATTGGCTTTTACTCAGGGAATTCTTTCAATCAATAACTTTTCTCAAACCGAATCATATACGATCGACTTCGAGGCAGATTGGTCGTATTTAGTCGATGCGAACGCCACGCATACCAATGTGCAATTCGCTACAGCAGTCAGTGAAATTTTTCTCGAAAGCGATCGCGATCACTCTGTGCTTGATCTTACTGTGAGTGCAGACTCAGATTTCATGAGTGGGCTGCTTACGGATAATGGGACTCAACCATTCTCCATCTATCTTCTTCCAGGTGAATCGGATGTCTTGAACCTCACCGTCAACGCAGCAGGAGTGGCAACGGCAACCGCACCTGTGCCTGAACCATCAACACTGGTCTTGTTTGGTCTCGGACTGCTCGGGACCGTATTCATGCGATGGCGCACACAACAATGGAAAGCGGGACATCTGACACAAGGATTTCTGAACGATGCCCACCATTCATCAAGCAGACCGAGATATGCTACCGACAACTATTCACATTTTCAGGAGGTCCTGACATGAGAAGCTTGAATGGACAGACTCTAGCAGCTCTGATGCTGACGGCAAGTATGGCGGTTCCCGCCTTCAGTGCCAGTCACCGAGAAGCTCCCTTGATTGCATTTGAACCGGCTGCGGACAACACTGATGTGTATGCCTTTCGAAGTTGGGAAGACCCCGAGAAGGTGGTTTTTATACTCAACGTCATACCCGGCCAGGATCCAGCAGACGGGCCAAACTATTTTTCGTTTGATGATAACATTCGTTATGAAATCCATGTAGACAATAATCAAGACGGAAAGGCCGAGGACATCGTCTATCAATTTGATTTCAAGACGAAAACCCGCCCGGCCCTGGGATCACTGAACTTTCCCTTAGCTTTTGTCGGTAATCAAAATATCGATGCCGCGACGGTTCCCGGCTTGCAAGGGATTACGGCATTGGACGGACCTGGATCAGAAGGGTTAACCCGGCGACAAACGTATACCGTGACCGAGGTTCGTGGGAAACAACGCAAAAAACTATTTCGAGGTCAAACGCTGGTAGCCGTCCCATCAAACGTCGGGCCGTTCACCATGCCAAATTATGAAGACTTGGCAGCGCAAGGCATTTACACAGATCATTCAAAAGATATTCGTGTCTTTGCGGGGCAACGCGCCGAGACCTTTTACATTGACTTAGGAGCGGTCTTCGACACAGTGAACCTACGACGCCCGGTTCCCGCGCTCACTCCGGAGGAAGATGACAATGACGCAGAGAATCCATTCGGAGTCAATCGTTTCAGCGGTTTCAATATCAACAGCATCGCCATTGAAATTCCCATGAAGCAGATTATCACCGATGCGACATCGAGAGGTGCAAGCGGCAAACCTGTGATCGGTATGTATGCGTCCACAAGTAAAAAACAAATCAAAATATTACGAAGTCAAGGCAAATCTTTTCATGTCGGAAAATTTGTACAAATTTCCAGAATGGCCAATCCACTAGTCAATGAATTAATTATCGACACCCCAAACAAAGATAAATGGAATGCGTCTAAGCCGAAAGACGAATCACAGTTTCAAGAATTCTTTAAGGCGCCTTCGCTCGCAACAGCATTGAACTTGATTTTTAAACTTCCTGTACCAACCACACCACGAACCGATCTCATGCAAGTGTTTCTGAAATATCCAGGACAGCCGTTAAATGGAATGAATTGCGGCAATCCTTGTTCAGAGCTACTCCGCGTAGACCTCAGCATTCCGCCGACATCTCCTGACAAGCAAAAACGACTGGGGGCACTTGGTGGTGATCCTGCAGGATTTCCCAATGGACGTCGTCCCAATGATGACGTGACAGATATCGCAACTCGAGTCGTAGGCGGACAAGCGTTTATCGACAACCGTGTTGGCGATGGCGTCAATTTCCTTGAAGACGCTCCAGGCTCCAATGTCACAGACAATGGAATATACAAGGTTTTCCCATTTCTTCCAACACCACATGATGGGCGAAACCGTCAGCATATTGATTGTGATGAACTCGGAATCAATCCGTGCAGTTAAGACCAGGCTCAACCCTACTCGGCGTTCATGGCCCAAAGAAGG
Source organism: Nitrospirales bacterium (assembly GCA_021604265.1). Next base: position 3,739 of record BQIY01000145.1, on the reverse strand, counting down.
TTGAGTGGAATGGGAGATACAGGCCATGACCATCATCACCACGTTCATGAAAACGTTCCTCATGAGTTTGGGCGTTGCCTTACTCTTAGGCACATCAAACAATCTCCATGCAGAACCATATATTCCGCAAAAAGATTCTGTCGTTTTAGAACAACTTCCTGCTGCACACAACCCTCACATCAAAAAACTTCACGAACTTCGAACCCAATTATCACGCAATCCCGATGACCTCACACTCGCGCTTCGTCTTGCACGCGCCTACATTCATTTAGGACGCACACATGCTGACCCTCGTTATGACGGCTATGCCCAGGCGGCACTTACGCCCTGGTGGAACGTGGAAGAACCTCCCCAGGAAGTGCTCCTCATCCGTGCAACCCTTCTACAGCGCGGTCATAATTTTGACCGCGCGCTCCAAGACCTTGCTCGAATTATTCAGGCACAACCCAATAATGTCCAAGCATGGCTCACTCAATCGGTCATTCATCAAGTTCGTGGGAATTATCGCAAAGCTCGTCAAAGTTGTGTGCCTCTCCTTCGGCTTGCCAACGCATGGCTTTCATCAACATGCATAGCCAATGCAGTCAACCTGAACGGTCGTGCACTGGAAAGCTATCAGGTCTTACAGAGAAGGATCGAGCAAGACGCCTCGTCTCCACCGCAAGAGAAGCTTTGGTCATTAACCATTCTGGCTGAAACAGCTACACGGCTGGGAAAATATTCAGAAGCAGAGGAATATTTTAAAAAATCTCTAGCCGTTAACTCAGAGGACACCTATCTGTTAGGGGCATATAGCGATTTTTTGTTGGATCAAAGTCGACCCACAGAAGTTCAAAGATTACTTAAGAATAAGGTACTGCCTGACGGGCTATTACTGCGCCTGGCCCTAGCGGAACAGCAACTCAACACGTCAACACTCCAACACCGCATCGAAATGCTCAAGGCTCGTTTTACAGAAAACGGATTGAGAGGGGAAACACGACATCTTAGAGAAGAGGCTCGCTTCCGTCTTCATCTCTTACACCGACCCGGTCAAGCGTTAAAGCTGGCAAAGAAAAACTGGGACATTCAACGAGAACCCTGGGATGCTCGGATTCTCTTAGAAGCAGCTCTTCAAAGCGGAGATTGGTCTGCGGCTCAACGCATTGTCAATTGGGTCACGTCGAACAATCTTGAAGATGCACAACTTGAGAAACTGGTCGGACAGTTGTGATGAAGCATGATTCAATCTCTCTTCTCACCTGCATCCTTCTGCTTCTATGCTCCGAGTTTGCCTTCGCTCACAAAGCCAGCGACAGTTATGTACGTTTACAGATTCAGGGTGAAACCCTTCAAGGTCAATGGGACATCGCCTTACGCGACCTGGATTACGCAATCGGATTAGATGGCAACAACGACGGACACATTACATGGGGAGAACTTCGAACCAGACATCAAGCCATTGCCAATTACGCACTGTCTCGTCTTCACATACGTGGAGATGGCGCTAGATGTTGGGTCAACGACACGAAACATCTTGTCGATCATCACACTGACGGAGCCTATGAAGTTCTGCGTTTTTCTGTTATCTGTCCTGAAGCCTTGAGAATATTGGAAATAGGATACGGCTTGCTCTTTGACCTAGATCCGCTTCATCGCGGGCTCGTACAAGTCGAGTACGATGGCCAGGTGCAAACCGGGGTATTAAGTCCTGAGCAACGAACGATTCAACTTGACCTCAAAAAAAGTTCCCCCTGGCATGAGTTTCTCCAATTTAGTCGAGAAGGCGTCTGGCATATCTGGATTGGGTATGACCATATACTTTTTTTACTCAGTCTTCTTTTACCTGCCGTCTTATGGTGGGAGGGAGGAAGGTGGCATGCAGTCGAATCATTCGCTCCAGCATTCTGGACGGTTTTGAAAATTGTTACAGCCTTTACCGTAGCCCACTCCATCACATTGAGTCTAGCGGTCTTCAATCTTGTAAGCCTTCCGGCACGTTGGGTCGAATCCACCATTGCCGCCTCCGTCCTCATCGCCGCACTCCACAACCTCTATCCAGTACTTCGCGCCCGCTTATGGGTCATGACATTTATCTTTGGATTGATTCATGGGGTGGGATTTGCATCCGTTCTCGTCGACTTAGGGCTACCGGGGAAATCATTGGCTCTAGCTCTAGCGGGATTTAATTTCGGCGTGGAACTTGGGCAGGTCTTCATTGTTGGGCTGTTTATTCCTCTGGCCTTCTTGATTCGTCATTCCTGGTCCTATCAGCGTGTCGTCGTCAATGTTGGCTCCGTGGTGATTGCTTTCGTTGCATTGGTTTGGTTCTTGGAACGGAGCATGGATATCAGCCTGGGAATGGGAGCATGGTAAATGTCAACATGGACACCTATCAGTATCGCAATGGCCGCGCTCATTTTCGTGACGAGTCCGATGAACGTCACGTGCACGGCCTCAGACACGCTCACATTCGTCTGCCCATTCACCAGCCACTGAGGCTGAGATCATGAGGTCACCACTGAAACATCGACAACCATTGTTAGGAAATGATAGACCCCGACAAGACAGGACCAACGAGAATCGAGAAGTTGAGCTGCATGGATTCACAGACAAGGTAGAGGAATTGGGGCATCTTTTCAACCAGAATCAACCCCCAAACCAGCCGCGTCAGACGAAGCCTTCCATCGATCAAACCCCTGACCTTCAATCGACGGTTATCGCCCTGCTGAAAGAGTTGGAGTTTCATTCGAATGACATTCCTGCCAACTAATCAGGCGGTAATGCCAGTTCCCAAACCTGAATGGTCGAATCTTGAATGCCGGCTGCAAGGACTTGACCGTCAGGTGAAAACGTCACCGAGTGAATAGTTTGCCCGTCTACCTGCCCTTCCCACACAGCTCGTTCCTGCTCAAGATTCCACAGGATGAGGTGACCGAATTCATCGCCGGAAACCAGATACTCTCCTCCGGGCGAAAAAGTCAGGGCGCGCACCCAAGGGGCATCCAGCCCTCTCACTTGCAAGACTAGATTTCCCAATTGCGTCCCCCACACCGTCAATCCGGCATGACCGTTGACATGACTATCGACCGCAATCATCGAGGCATCAGGCGAGAACACAATACTCCGCACACCATGAGCTTCTTGCCCCTCATCTCCATTGAAGAGGAGGCGAGGCACCTTCTGCTTGAACTCCCAAAGTTCGATGGTGGTCTGATACGTACTTGCAACAGAATCATACGTCCCCTCTGCTGCCGCGACAAATTCCCCATTGGAAGAAATCGCCACCCCGTTTCGAATTGGCCGATGCGCGTCCCACGTTTGAGATAGCCGCGCCGAAGCCAGATCCCACAGTTCTAAAGACCGGCCACCCGTCGTCAGCAACAGAGATGTCCCACGCCCGTCAATCGCGCTATGGCTGTAAAAGTCTCTCGCAAGAGGCGTGATCTGGCCTGAATCCAATGAGAGAATTTCGACATTATCCATCGCACTTTTCGTGACCAAACTATTCATTGACGCGACGTACGAAAAAATGCGGTTTGACTGAAACGTTCGGGTAAGCGATCGACTGGTCAAATCCCATTCTTCAATAGATCCGTTGCTTCGAAAGGCCAAAATTTTCAAGGCATTGTCATGAAATACGAGATGAAGAGGCCTATCTGAAGGTTCTTCATATGGTGAATAGTCTTTCTCATTGCCGAGTTGATAGTCAGGATTGAAGGTGGGCCATGAGTTGGCAGAAAGAGATGGAATAAACACG
>BQIY01000144.1 GCA_021604265.1 Nitrospirales bacterium | reverse complement strand
TGATATTGCTTGCGGGCTTTTGCCCAATCCCAAAGTTCTTTTTTTGGACGAACCCACGTTAGGACTTGATGTCCAAAGTCGGCTGAATGTGTGGGATTACGTGCGTCGACTCCGTGATCAGGGTATGACCATTGTGATGACGACCAATTACTTGGATGAAGCTGATCAGTTGTGTGACCGCATTGCCATTATTGATGGTGGCACGATTCGAGCTACGGGTTCACCCAAGGAATTAAAGGCTGGGTTAGGCGGAGACGGCGTGTCTCTGACATTGGGCGATGCCGACCCTGAGTTACGTGAGAGATTGGCGGAAGAAATCAAAAGTCTGTCGTTTGTCAGGTCGATTCGATCGCATGAACAGGGGGTAGATATTCGAGTTGATGCACCTGAAAAGGCCTTGCCCGCTCTATTTGAGACCGCAAACCGTCTTGGGTGCCGCTTAGACGGCATTGAATATCATCGGCCGCGCTTGGATGATGTGTTCATCAACTATACGGGCCGTTCCATGGCGGACGCGTCTTCAACGTCAGACTCCGAAGCTGCTGGATAACTCCCCTCCCCTGTACGTGGATTATCGTTCAGGACATTGATCGTTTGAGAGCCTATTGATAGTCAAGAGTTATATAATGGAGATGGCCTCATAGACTCGTAGGCCTGGACAACGGGACGAAGGAATACCTATGCAGAATCAAATCCAAGAAGTGCTGGCACTCACCAACCGATGGGTTAAGCGGCTGAGCCGGGAAAAGTTTAGTATGCTGTTTACCCTGGTCCAGCCTATGCTCTTCTGGCTGATATTCTTTGGGAGTCTGTTTCAACGGGCAGCCGATGTCAATGTAGTGCAAGCTCCGAATTATATTAGTTTTCTTGCTGCCGGGGTGGTGGTGATGACCGTGTTGAACAATGGTCTAGCTGGTGGGGTCGATTTGTTATTCGATAAAGAGAATGGATTTTTGGAACGATTAATGGCTACGCCGATTCGTCGCTCATCAGTCATTCTCAGTAGATTTCTCTTTGTGATGGCCATTACGGCGATGCAAATTTTAGTGATTCTTGGCGTGGCCTTCTTTTTTGATGTCCGTCCGGAAACGGGTCTATTGGGTATTGCTGTCATCCTCTTTATTGGCATGTTATTCGGTGTCGGATTAACGGCTATTTCAATGGCTATGGCGTTTTCTGTCAAAAGTCATGGAGATTTCTTTTCGGTGCTCGGGTTTTTATCTCTCCCCATGATTTTCCTCAGTTCGGCATTGGTGCCTCTCTCCGCTATGCCTGGATGGATGCAAGCCTTAGCCGCGCTCAATCCGATGACGTGGGTCATTGATGCAGTTCGTCCCTTAATCTTGACTGGGTGGGCGGCGGCGATTCCTCAAGTGATGATTGCGTTAGGAGTCCTGATTGTCTTTGATGCGCTGTGTCTTTATGGCGGGGCAAAAGCGTTTAGAAAAACAGTCGGTTAGCCGAAGCCGGAGTCAGGAAAACGGATACTGGGAACTTGCAAGGCTTTGAGAAAAAGAAGGATGTCCTCACGTGTTAGGAATCAAGACCGTGTTTTTTGCCCTTCTTTCCATAGTTTTAACCCTGTCCACACTTGGATAGGTCGTGACAATAAAACCACAAACGGAATAAAAAACGGTAAAGGTTTATGAAAATCGATTCCTCTATAGAAAAGAAGATTCAATCGCTGCTTCACTTATTAACCGATCCGAACCCTCAAGTGGCCGATACGATTCAGCGGGAATTGGTCACCATGGGCGAAGTCGTGTTGCCATTTCTGGAAAATTTTGACTGGCGCGGGCAAGAATTAGAGCCGCGTCTAGCTGATATCCGAGAAGATATCAGATTTGTCACACTACAGAATGAACTACAGCAGCTTCTCGCAAACGGTCAACAGTCTTTTGATTTAGAGGCGGCGATATTTCTGCTGGCTCGAACGGCCTATCCGAACATTGATACGCGTTACTATACGCAACAACTTGATGAGCTGGCCGAAGAAATTCGGCCACGTCTCCATCCATCGTTTACGGCGGAACAAGCGAATCACATTCTCTGCCGCTATCTCTTTCAGGAAAAGGGGTTTTTCGGAAATCGAGATCACTACTATGATCCAGACAATAGTTTTCTGAATCGTGTGCTCGATCGCCGTACCGGCATTCCGATTACGTTGTCAGCGCTCTATTTATTTCTGTCGAATCGTTTAGGGTTGTCTTGTGTCGGTGTGGGGATGCCGGGGCATTTTGTGGTCAAGATGGAGAATACCGAACCTGCCGTGTTTATTGATTGTTTTAATGGAGGGGCATTTTTGCAGGAGAAAGATTGTCAGCAATTTCTCACGGAAGCTGGTGTGAAATTTGATGAAGTGTACTTGGAGCATACGCCGAATAATTTAATTGTGGCTCGCATGATTAGAAATCTCATTGGTGTGTATGAAAAACAACAAGAGTCTCGACACGTTGATCGCTTGAATGGATTAATGTCCTCCTTAGACCATGCATCAAAGAGGTAACGGCTACAAGGTGTTCCTTGATTACCAGTTCAGCGTCATCAAGTCTCGAGCCAGAGTAATTCTTCCACCAAAGGCACGAGCCGCCTGCTTTTTCACGTCGAACCGTTCGGCAATTTGGTAAAAGTGCGATAACAGTAATCGTTTGACTCCAGCCTCTTCGGCAACTCTGCCGCAATCCTCCGCATGCATATGGGCCGCTCCTGGACGATTTTGGGGAAATGAACAATCCAAAATGGCAAGATCCGCATCTCGGCACAACCGCACAAGATTTGATGAATAGCAGGCATCACCCGAATATGCGAAGGATCGTCCTTGATGCTCGACTCGGTATCCCAAGCAGGTTTGTTGGTCAGTATGCGTCATGGTTCGAGGGGTAATGCGGGTGGTGCCGATCGTAAATGTGCGTGATTCCACTTCTTTGAGGGTAACCTGGAATGGGGGCTTGTCAAAGGCCGGAAAAGTCTTGAAAATACTGCCAAAAAGTTTTTTAGTCCCTTTGGGTCCAATCACGGTGAGATCCGGGCGATTGCGCACATAGCGGGCATGGCAGACGGCATCGAAAAAAAAGGTAATGAAGTCAGAGAAGTGGTCGGCATGATAATGCGTGAACAGGAGATATTGAATTCGATGGCGATTGAGCCCTGTTTTCAGGAGATTCATGAGAGTGCGCGGCCCAAAGTCAATCAGGAACGGGTGACTGGCTTGCACCAGATATCCCGCGGCAGCACGGCGAGGATGGAGATTTGTCCCCGAGCCCAAAATGGTGACCTTCATAGCGCCTCCGGTTCATTCCACCCTAGAAGTGATAAGAAATTCTGTCAAGTCGGTTGGAGAACCCAATGACAAGCGACTCTCGCCCAACGGGACAACTCAATGTCCTGACTGGACTGGTCGGCCTTGGGGTATTGGTGGGCAGTATCTGGATCTGGAATCATTTGTCGTTTGATACGCAGGATTGGATTATCGATGACATTGTCCCAATTCTGATTGCGGTTGTGATTACTGGTCTTGGGCTAGGGGTTGTCGTACGGAAGATTCGAACGCGACGTCACACGCGAGCGCAACGTGATCGGCTGGTGAAGCGCTTTGAGCAAGAACCCTCATCAAAAAAGCGATTGGACATTGCGTGCGTGCTGATTGAACTCAATGACTATCAACTGACAGGGTTGGAGCGTATCGCGACGCCAATGGCTGAGCTATTTATTTCCACTGTCAAAACGGCATTGGGAGACAAACAGCATCGAATTCGAGGGATGGCCGCGAGTTACCTGGGGGTGTTGGATCATCGCCCGGCAATTCCATTATTAATTCGATCCCTTGAGGATGATCATGCCCATGTTCGAGCGTCTGCTGCGTTGGCGCTTGGGCGAATGCGCGCTCTTGAAGCGAGGGTAAAACTTGAAGAAGTCATGAAGGAAGATTGGGATCAAACAGTGCGAAGCCGTTCGCGTGAAGCCTTTGAGCGGATTATGCGGGCGGAGGATCAGCCGTTACTTGAAAAGACAGGGGGCTTATCTGAAATACGCGATCGACGGGAGGGGTGAGGGTGGGCTTCGGTCGTTCGGTGCGTCAGTAGTTCATGAATGATATTCTCTCGCCTGAAAAGTACTTGAAGTCCATGCTTGGATACCTCGTACACGGTAGTTGAAAGCTCTAGTCCTGCTGGTATCTTCTCACTTGCTATGTCCAGGTGGTAACTATATGAAAAATTATTGGTGTACGAGCCTAGGCCACGATAGTTGGCTAGGCCAAAGGCTTATGTGTACTTCTCTGTGAACTGAAATTCCTGGGCAACTGAACAGGGATTTCAGGTGCCCTAGGCCATGATAGCCGAACAGGCCAAAGGCTTTGCTTCATCCATTTATTGCTCAAAATACAGGTGCAACCATATATAGGATTACAGGTGACCTAGGCCACGATAGTTGGGTGCCGATTGGCTAGATGCACTGCAGATTTTGTTGGGCTTTCAAATCCATATGATATTTCAATTACAGGTGACCTAGGCCACGATAGTTGGGTGAGCCACAGGGGGGGTTCAACTCTTTTTGATTGAACTACTGGTTGCAACTGAAGGTGGAATTACAGGTGCCCTAGGCCACGATAGTTCGGTGGGCCAAAGGCTTAGGTTCATCCATTTATTGCTCAAAATACAGGTGCAACCATATATAGGAATTACAGGTGGCCTAGTTAGTTAATTTCCCGATTTAGGGCGGCTTGATCGGCAGAGGTAAAGCGGTATCCCTTTTCCAGTAAGATTCCCAAACTTTTGGTCAGTGTTTCAATCTCCCCTTTATCCATTACCGTATCAAATAATCCATTGAGGCTACTCACATAACGGGAAGAAGGTAGATGGGGTTCGAACGTGACGCCGAATGATTCCATCACATCCTGTAACTCCATTCCCGCATAGTCTTCGTCGTCATCTCTATCTCCGACCAGCGCGAATTCAAAAAACGTCAAACTCAGTGAAAGTGTTTGCTGGGTATGCGAAAAGGCTTCTCTAGCCTCATCAAGTCCTTTGGGGTAGCGAGTCGAACAGTCAAAGTTTTCGGGGGGTTGGGATGCAGGAAGAGAAGAAATCCTCTCAACTTGTGGACGTTGAGGTTTCTTTGCTTTCTTATAAAAAAAGGAGGTGCATGATTGCGCGACGTAGAAGTCTTGCTTGTTCTGCAATATGTGTTGACTAATGTGACTGGTAAATCCTCGAAACACTTCTGTTCCGGTGGAACCTAATGCAGAGTCAACAGCCAGTATACCCGAGAAGAGCGAAAGAACTGGAAGAGTGAACCAGAGGTACATGTGTGCCGAATTAAGGTTCTTGAGCATACGAAACAGTCCTTTCACACCATCAAGTATACCAGTTAGCTCTATTCCTTACCAGACGAGAGGAGAGCCTTCATCATCAGAGTCGCAGGGCGGTCAGAAGTGAAATTTAGAAGGTGAATACAAGAAAATCGTGATAAAATAATCCTGATGCAAACCGAAACCGTTATTCTTCACGGACACATCATCGACTCTCTGATCCTGGCCAAGGTGTTAGATGCCATTGTTATGTTAGGAGGATCCTTCGATCTGTTAGACGTCAAGATTGGAGAGACGCGAGAAGAGTCATCCCACGTCATGATTCAAGTCAAAGCCGGGACAGCTTCACTTCTGTCAGAGATCATCGAAGCTATTCAGCCCCATGGGGCCATCATTGAAAGTGAGTGTGATTGCACCGTTCAGCCTGCGCCCGCTGATGGAATTCTGCCGGATTCATTTTATGCAACCAGCCACCTTCCTACGCAGGTTCGTTTGAATGGTCAATGGATTGAGGTCGAACGAACCGAGATGGATTTGGCGATTGCTGTGCGCCAAGACCCCCCGTCAGCCAGAATGTTGCCAATGGCAGAAATCAAAAAAGACGACCTTATAGTGACGGGAAGTGAAGGAGTCAAGGTCTTTCCGCTTGAACGACCTCATGAACGGGATGTGTTTGGATTTATGGAAGCCCAGGTTTCATCGGAACGTCCGCATCGCCATATCATGTCTGACATTGCCAAGCGGATGCAAATTATCAAACAGCAACGAGAAGCCGAAGGTCCTTCGCAGAAAGTCCTTTTCGCCGGTGGTCCGGCCATCGTACATGCGGGTGGTCGAGAGGCATTGGCCTGGCTTATTGACTCAGGATATATACACGTGCTGTTTTGTGGAAATGCCCTGGCCGCACATGATATGGAAGCCGGTCTATTTGGGACCTC
>BQIY01000143.1 GCA_021604265.1 Nitrospirales bacterium | reverse complement strand
GAAACTCGCAAGATCAGAGTGCGTCGCTTGAAGCACTATCCCAGAGTCCTACGACAATCGATCACGTATGACAATGGGAGTGAAACTACGTGTCATGAAGCCAGCAACGCGACGTTGGGCACGACCTCGTTTTTCTGTGCGCCCGACCACAGTTGGGAGAAAGGGAGTGTCGAGCAGGTCAATGGCTTAATCCGACGTTTCTTGCCCAAAGGGACGAACTTCAACACGGTGGAGCCTGGCCTGTTCAACCAGATCGAAAAGTTATTGAATAACCGACTCCGGAAGTGTTTAGAGTATCGAACGCCCTATGAAGTCTTTCGTGAAACCCGTGGTGCACTTGACGGTTGAATGTGGGGGTTGTTGAAAAGTTCATAGAATAGGGTCAAGTCGCTTTATTCATGATATGGCTTATTCGGTATTAAGCCGATCGGCCTCTATTTTTTCGTCATTTCCGTATCGGATGGCGTGCTAATTCTCAAGATGTAATACTCAACTTGCTGACTATTCTTAATAGCAAACTGTTTGGTGTTTTGAGGTAGGCTTACAAGTGTTTGGTGGGTTCCATTCGCTCATGCAAAACGCGAATAATCTTGAGATGGTCGCTAAGGTGTTGATAGTAAATCGTATGTCTTTCTGCCTGAAACATGCGATACCCAGAACGAACATGGTCGCAGGGTTTTCCAAGTTGCGGGTTGTGTCCAAGCTGTTCGATGGCATGGGTGAGGTGATCATGATATTTATCCGCTTGGGTTTCTCCCCATTCTTGAAAACTGTACAGCCAAATTTCCTCAAGGTCGCTTTCGGCAAGAGTGGTTTTGCGTATCTCGATCATCCTAACGCTTTAAGCCCGCTTTCTTCTTAGCCGATTGCCGAATTTCTTCCATATCCAATCGTCCGGCATCTCCGCTATTTTCGCCATCAATAAGGGCTTGCCGAAGAGCGACCACTTTTTGTTCATGCTCTTCTAGTAAGCGCAGCCCTTGGCGTACCACTTCACTGGCTGACCCATAGCGCCCGTCTTGAATTTGTGTGGCAATGAACTGGTCGAAATGCTCTCCGAGAACGATACTTGTGTTTTTTGCCATGCAGTCACCTCCCATATTATATTAATATATACTATATATTGGTACTTTATGCAAAGGTTTCTTGTCCTTGACTAAAGGCAAGAAAATTGTCCGCTCCTTTTTTTAATAAAGAAACTGGCTAAAAACAGGAATCCCGAATCCAATGATCCGATATACTTTTGAATGTGTTAGCCGATATCTTGCGTCACTTTTTGTCCCTTCATTGGGCTATAGCCGTCTCAAATAACTTTTGTATGTTTGAAGTGAGTCATCGCGCGTTGGTAGGTGTTATGCCTCAGCTGGAACTTATTTGGATTCGCTATAGCCCCCACAATGTCCCGGTCGCTGTGGAAGGCTGTGCTACATCCAGATGTTTATTAATCCCAGTCCGCTAATGAGCACGAGTACTCCTCCAATAACTTGTTTAAATAGCTGATCGTTTTCCAAAATGACATCGTGAAATTTGAGTCCGACGAAGTGGCCGATGGCGGCGATGGGAAGGAGTGCAAGGGCTGTGAGCAGATGCAGTTCTACTCCCAGGATTGCGAAGGTACTCATTTTGATCGTGACGATGGTAAACCAGAGAATGTATAACGTATTCCGTAGTTGATCGGCTGCGACATGTTTCATCGTGACGGCGACCATGAATGGTCCGCCGGTGAGTGATGTTCCCGCCACATATCCCCCGAGGGCAAGCAGTAACGTGTCACTCCAGTTCTTGTTGCTGTTTATGGAGATATTGAGTAGCCACATCAGTCCGTATCCCAGCGAGATGGTATAGATAAAGATGAGTAGCCACTCAGTGGGCAACGTGATCAGGCCGAACACGCCAATCAGCGTGGTCGGGATGACAAAGAGAGCCGCGTATCGTAAGTAAGGCCAATCAATATGCTGCATTCTGGTTCGTAAAGTGAGGGCCGAAAATATGAGGAGATGTGTTCCGATAATCGGGAGCCAGAAAAGTGGTTGATCATAGAGAAACAGCATGAGTGGCAAGCCAAGTGCGGCTCCACCAAACCCTAGTCCGCTGCGAACAAACCCTGTCCAGATAAACAGGAGTCCCGCAAGGAAGAGCTGGGTAGCGTTGAAGTCAGAGAGGATGCTCGTCATTGGTAAGACCTGACCATTCTGGTTTCCTGAGGGCAAAAGCGGAAGTGCGGGTTAGTCAGTGAACCGATTTGGCCTAATGGCGTCATGGTTGTCAACGCGCAGGAATGAAGTGTTGATTCTGCGTTGTTCCGCTTAGGACGATGATGGGAGGTTAAGGCGTTCTTAGGGATTCGAGTAGCTGTTGAACGGTATCTGTTTTGTCTGGCCGAGTCGCAATCACTCCCTGTGTAGCCGGATTGGGTTGATTGAAGGGGATCGGTTGCCAGTTTCGGTCTTTGGCCGTTCCCCCGGCCTCTTGCACCAGGAGGACGCCGGCCGCAATGTCCCATTCATTTTGACTGCCGGGGTTGAGCGTGATGTCCACGCGGCCAATGGCTTGGAGCGCGAGGGCATAAGCGATTGAGCCGAATCCAGTATAGTCTATGTTGGGGGCGATGGAGTTGAGTTCTGCCTTGGTGTGTGCCGAGATGTTTGCCAAGCACGTGAGTCGTTCGTTGTGTGCGGCATTGACATGAATTGGCATGTCATTGAGATAGGCTCCTGCATGTTTTTCAGCGGAAAACATCTCATTTGTGGCTGGATTGTAAATCACGGCAAGAACGGGCTCTTGGTTTTCGACCAGTGCGATGGAGATGGCATATTGTGGAATTTTGGAAATGAAGTTTCGGGTGCCGTCAATGGGGTCAAGAATCCAGACACGGTCTTTATCTAACCGCTTACGATCATCTGGTGTTTCTTCTGACAGCCATCCATCTTCTGGGTATCTGCTGAGTAATCGCTCTTGAAGAATTCGATCGACTTCATAGTCAGCCGTTGTGACCTGGGAAGAATCAGGTTTGATGGAGATATCAAACCCATTTTGTGCAAGCTCTAAGACTCGTGTTCCAGCCTCTCGAACGGCCATTTGGAGAAATGTGGCGGTCGTGTGATCGTGTGCGGCGTTGGGTGTTGATCTATCTGTTTTCATAATCTCTCGTCATGGTGTTGTTGGTGTGCCTTCATTTCACTATAGTCGTGAATCGAAAATGAGTCAAAGTCGTTCGTTCTTTTCTAGGATTGTCCTAATGTCTTGAAAAAGGTAAGATTTTATATGCCGACATGCTGTTGAGATGTCTCGTGCCCGATTCATTCATAAATGAGCGGTTCAAACTCTTCATGAAGCATGGCCGTGTTGTTTTACCAGAATCTTGTCGGTATTTGTGATAATTTCTTTGCTACATCATGACCACAGCACATTCATTCATTGTCTCGTATGATTGTGTGTTTCCATGCCCAAAATTCGTGTTTCCCTTAATCTCCCGCCTCATCGGTTTTTGGCCTACTATGAAGGGGTCGTCGATGAAGTGGTGGCGAGCGCTTCGGATGGACGGAAAATACGATTTCCCGCTCGAGTCTTGCGGCCATTCATGACCCAGAATGGAGTCGTCGGATCGTTTTTCATTACATATGATGGTAACAAAAAATTTGTCTCCATTGAGCGTGTTCCTGCTAGGTCTACGACTTGAGGCTGATGTCTGCTGAGGAATATACCCTTGGCGGACTCTTTCTCAGTGCCTTTCTTTCATCCACCCTGTTGCCGGGAGGCTCTGAAGTCGTCCTGGCTGTTTTGGTCTCGCAACGTACCTATGATCCATGGGTGTTATGGGGGGTTGCTACGACGGGCAATACGTTAGGGGGAATGACTTCTTGGGGGCTTGGCTTGGTCATGAGCTGGCGTTTTCCGGTTTCCCGTTTAACGAAGGTACGCCATCAGCAGGCTGTTGAAAGAGTGCAGCGGTGGGGGAGTCCCCTGTTGCTGCTGTCATGGGTCCCGGTGATTGGAGATCCGCTCTGTGTGGCTGCCGGGTGGTTGCGTGTGAACGGGTTTATTGCTCTGATATTTATTGGAATGGGAAAAGCTCTTCGATACGCCGTGATTATTGCCGTGCTGTAGTTGGTCTGACAGTCTTCCGATTAGACTGACCGACATCGTTCCATGTGTACGCGAATAGAAAATGGTTGAAGTTATGGACACTCTAGGCACAAAAGAAAGGCCTTTATGAACGTTCCACTTCTCGATTTGAAAGCTCAATTTCAATCGATTCGACATGAAGTGCTTGCTTCAATAGAGAATGTGTGTGACGAGCAAGGGTTTGTCCTCGGGCCGCGAGTGGAACGTCTGGAGCAAGACCTTGGGAAGTACGTCGGAACTGGTCATGCCGTGGGCGTGGCTTCCGGTAGTGATGCGTTACTCCTTTCGCTCATGGCTTTGGGCGTGAAGCCTGGGGACGAAATTATCACAGTGCCGTTTACATTTTTTTCCACGGCAGGAGTGATCTCACGACTGCAAGCCGTTCCGGTATTTGTTGATATTCAGGCAGGTTCATTGAATATGGATCCTGAGCAATTGGTCGATCGTCTCACTGAGCGGACCAAGGCGATTCTTCCTGTCCATTTATTTGGCCAATGCGCTGAAATGGAAAAAATCTCATACCTTGCGGCTGAGCATGGCGTGCCGGTGATCGAAGATGCATGTCAGGCGATTGGAGCTGCACGAAACGGTGTGCGGGCCGGTGGTTTGGGGACAACGGGTTGTTTCAGCTTTTTCCCCTCGAAAAATCTCGGAGGGTTTGGGGATGGCGGATTGGTGACCACGCATGATGCCAAGATCGCTGATCGGTTACGAACTCTCCGTGTACATGGAAGCCGCTCTGACTATCATCATCATGCCATCGGTATGAATAGTCGGCTTGATGCTTTGCAGGCAGCCGTCCTCAACGTCAAGCTTGCCTATCTTGATCAGTGGACTGAGAAACGTCGCGCCAATGCTCAAACCTACGAGCGTCTCTTTGGTGAGGCTGGTCTCTTAGACGTGATTACACTGCCCGTGACTGACTCGGCCAATTATCATGTCTATAACCAATATACGATTCGAACCCCGAAACGCGATCAACTCAGCGCCCACCTGACCGAACAGGGCATTGGCAATAAGATTTATTATCCCGTCCCGCTCCATCTTCAAGAATGCTATCAACCCTTAGGTTATGAAAAAGGGCAACTTCCGGTTTCAGAGCAGGCCGCTCAAGAGGTCCTTTCCCTTCCTATATATTCAGAACTGACAACACAACAGATCGAATACGTTGTGCAGACGATTAAGCAGTTTTTCGCAGTTTCTTCGCCTGCTTAAGAGGTGGCTTGGTTTCGACTCACCGATCCTGCCGTCTGAAATGCTGGGAGAAGTTACGGGTACGAGGCGTGAATGGTGCTGCTGAGCCCTCCACGGGCGGTAAATTCACCTGTGACGGTGGCAGAGATGGGGTGGCAGGCTTTCACGAGGTCCGCCAGAATGCGGTTCACGGCATTTTCGTAGAAAATGCCAAGGTTTCGATAGGCATGAATATACTCTTTGAGCGATTTCAACTCGAGACAGGACTGATCCGGGATATAGGTGAGACGGATCATGCCAAAATCTGGCAATCCTGTTTTGGGACAAATGGCGGTGTACTCAGGAATTTCAATAGTAATTTCATAGCCTGGGTACTGATTAGGCCAGGTTTCAATTGATGGCAGCTTCGTTTTTAAGCCGCTTTGGGCATGTTCTTCAGTATATCGAGCCGCGGCTTTGCGACGTGTTGATTTCATGACCTAACCCCCTGATTTAGTAGAATATAGCGAATCCAAATAAGTTCCAACTGAGGCATATCAACTAACCCTGCGCAATTACTCACTTCAAACATGTGGAAGTTATTTGAAACGGCTATAGCACATGTGTTGTGAGTGTAACGTCTTCGAGCAAAGCCTATCAATATGATTGCCCCTTTGTTGAGAATGTTTGTACCCCTCCGCTATAATCCGCCAATCTTGTGGCTGGCTTCTACAGGCCGGCCATTTGTCTTTCCGATTAACAATTGAAGCGTGTCTGCTCGCTGTCTTTGGCCTTTTTAGGACGTGTGTCGTTGCGTGTTGAAGCCTGTGAGTATGGATCGTATTTGAAGAATTGAACCATGATTGACAGCGACGACTTTGTTAAAGCATTACAAGATATCGGCATAGACTTTTTCACGGGCGTACCAGACACCATTTTGGGTGGTATCATTG
>BQIY01000142.1 GCA_021604265.1 Nitrospirales bacterium | reverse complement strand
GTTACTGGCGACGGTAATGGTATTTTCAATGGCATAACGCAGGTCGGTCGGCTTCTTTTGCGTGTTTCCCGGATGGGAAAATTCTTTCATGGCTTGAACAATCTTCGCGACGCGATTGGTGCCATCGAGCGATTGTTGAATGGCCTTTGGCACTTCTTCGGTGAGGTATTCCAAGTCGGCGTCTTCGATGGCGGTGCGAACGGCCGTCAACAGCTCCGGGTCCAACGTGCCGGCTTCCAGTGCTTGGCGTAGGGAGTCGTACGCAGTGAGCACGCCGTCAAGGCCTGAGAAGCTGTCTTCGAGGAACTGGAGGTTGTCGCTGACAAATTGAATAGGGGTATTGATCTCATGGGCAATACCTGCAGCCAGATGGCCGATGGACTCCATTTTTTGGACTAAGCTGAGTTGCGTTTGGAGTTGTTTCTTTTCTGTCAGGTCTGTTGCCAATATCAGATGACCGGAGATGTGCAAGTCTTCCCCCATAATCGGAGTCACAAAGACTTCCAGGATCCCTTCCTGTCCATCTGGTTTGGTATATGTCACTTCGTTTAGGCAAATGGTTTTTTCAACGGTCAGGCAATTTAAAATAGCCAGGCAGATGGGTTGCATATCGATGGGAATACCCGACTCCAAAAATGGTTTCCCCAAGACCTGGTCTGCCGGGAGCGCAAACACATTTTTCGCGGCTGTATTCCATTTCATAATACAGTCGTTTCGATCAATACCAATCAGGATCGAGGAAAGAGAGGAGAGCAGTTTCTCTGTGAATAAGAAAGAGTTTTTCAGAGCTTTTTCGCCATTGATACGTTCGGTAATATCTTTGAATGTGACGACTGCGCTTGCCGCGGTCTCATACTCAAGTATCGGTGTGCATGTGTACGATACGGGGAAGCTGGTCCCATCCTTTCGCCAGAAAAATTCATCTTCGACATGTTGAAATGTTCCGAGTTTGAGCGCGGAATAGATATGACAGTGTTCGAGAGGAATAGGCGTTCCGTCTGCATGGGAACGGTGAATAATTTCATGTATGGGCTGACCAATTAACTCGTCCGGGTGATACCCTAACATACTGGCTGCCGCGTGATTGACAAAGGTGGCATTGCCGCGGGTATCTAATCCATAGATCCCTTCACCAGCCGATTGGAGAATATTTTGGTGATGTAGGCTGAGTTGCTGAAGAGCCTGTTCAGCTTGTCTTCGCTCTTCAACTTCCGAGGCGAGTGAGGTATTGGCTTCTGTCAGTTCAGCGGTTCGTATGTCGACCTGTTTTTCTAATTGTCTGGAATCGCGACGAAGTCGAATAATACCGAACGAGACTCCTCCAATGCCTAATGCAATAACGCTGAGAAAAATCAGGAAGGTTTCCTTAAGGTTTTCTCTTGACTGGACGACCGCATTTTCAAGAGGGTGGATGACTTCTAATACTCCACGCACATCTCCGACGTTCCAGTCCGTTTTAGGGCTTTGGGGGTATGTATTGTGGCAGGCCACGCAGGCCTCTCGCATAAGATCGGCTGTGGCGTATCGCAAGACGCGTTGGCCGTTCATGGTCGTAAACTGAAAAAATGGCTCTTCTGGGTTCTGGCGGAGTTGACGAAGCGCCTCTCGCTCAAAATTATCTCTTGGTCCGCCATCCTGTCTCGACGGAAATGGATAGTCGCTATATAAACGGACGCTGCCCTCGTGCTCCGTATCTTCAAGATGTTTGCCAAGTAAAATGCTGAGGGTTGCTGGAAGCGGAATGGCTCCTTCATGCTTGGTGTAGTCATGAAGGATTTCAACGCCAACACGAGACGCACGCGAGATAACTTCTGATGAATACAATGTCCGAAATTTGGTCAGCGCTTCGGCATAGCGTTTCGTTTCTTCCAAGGCCATGGATTCAACTAAGTTCTTTGATACCGTATGGAATTGATAGAGAATGCCTGTTATCCCCAACAGTAGAAAAAGAATGAAGGTCAGGACCGTGCGGTTTTGGATGAAGTCTGACATTTTGAGGGAATCATTCGTGTTTGAGACGCGGTGGGTGTTCATCGGGCAGCCCCACGTCTGCAGGAGGACGAATATCTATGTTGTCTTGCAAGACCATGATAGTATCCTAGTGTCTTTTCGGTTTAGAGAGGTTATAAGTAAAGAGTGCAGTGAAAGGAAGGACGGGCACCCGGATACTCGTCGCCAGGTCTGGCGTCGGTCGATAGGTCAAGGCAATCAGGATACGATGTTATTTTCTTGATGGTAGAGAAAATCTGACATGCGCTATTTTGGTGAAGGTTGTTCGATAACGTATTCTCTTTTTCATTCTTTATGAGAATTCATAAAACCAGAAACACGATAGTCGATATATTTATATAGGAGGTACGATTGCTATGCTCATGCGACAGATATTTTTTGTGTGGCTGATGCTGTGGGTTTGTACATCTCACGTTCAAGCAAAAATTCATGAACAGATGATTCCCTACACACATGGCGAGACACAACTTCAAGGGTATCTCGTCTGGGATGATTCGGCGGAGGATAAGCGCCCCGGCGTGCTTGTTGTGCATGAATGGTGGGGGCTGAATGCCTATGCCAAAACACGGGCGAAGCAGTTGGCCGAAATGGGGTATGTTGCATTTGCCGCGGACATGTACGGAAAAGGCAAGGTTACTGACCATCCCAAGCAGGCCGGAGAGTGGATGAAGGAAACGACGGCGAATGTCCAACGCTGGCAGGCTCGAGCCATTGAAGGCCTCAAGATTCTTCAAAAGCAAAAGATGGTGGATGCTGAAAATATGGCCGCCATCGGATATTGTTTCGGTGGAGCCACCGTGACGCAGCTAGCCTATGGTGGGGCACCGGTTAAGGGTGTGGTGAGTTTTCATGGAGCGTTGCCGTTACCAAGCGAAGGTCAAACAATTGCCACGAACGCCAAAGTTCTCATTGCGCATGGAAATGATGATCCATTTTTGAACGAAGACCACATTCAAAAATTTCGAAGCGCATTAGAAAAAGCTCGTGTGGATTGGCAGATGGTGATCTATGCTGGAGCCCGACATAGTTTTACCAATCCCGATGCCGACAAGGTTGGAATGGATGCTCTCAAATACAACAAAAAAGCCGATGAGCGTTCCTGGAAACACATGCAGCTCTTTTTTGATGAGTTATTTGGCAGTTCCAAATAGTGCTTTGCGCACGACTCTGGCTTTAACAGTTTTTGATCATGAGCCCAATGCTATATTGACTCAACCGTATTAGCCATCGCGGCAGAAAAGTCTCGAGCGAGTTGGTTGTTCACACCCGCAGGCCGGGCCCCTGCCTTGCGTCCTCGCCAACGTTTTTCGCAGGAATGCCCTGGAGGCCGCTTGTTTCATCAACCGGGCCACGCGATGCTTGCCACAGCGCTGCCCCTGGCTCTGCAAGGTTGTCCAGACCTTCGGACGGTCATACATTGCATCACTCTGTGCATGCATGCATCGATTTTCTTGAGTCACCTCAGCATTCTCCTGGGCCCGCCTGCTCGTTGGTCATGTCTGGCGGGCATTGTACCCACTCGGCGAGACGCGTAATAAACAACACATCATCCGAATCGGGAATTGTTGATCGTATGTCGGCATGTCGCGTTTTGTGATGGTGAACGCCTGATTACCTAAACTTTAAGTTTGAATAAATCGAATAATCAAGAAGAGCCTAATCCTCTCAATGATCATATATCCTCTCTGAGAGGAAATTGACATTCTGGCAATAAATGAATTATCCATATTTGTTAAATATAGACACAGGTGATAGCATGAATATATATTCGATCAAGAGGGGGTGTTCATTATGAATGTCAGTTTTACAGGAAAACAAGAACAATATATTTCATCTCAACTTGAATCTGGAGATTATCAAAATGCGAGCGAAGTGGTAAGGGATGCGTTGAGATTACATGAAGTGTACCGTCATCGAGTGATTGAGGAACTCCGGTCAGAGATTGCTAAGGGATGGGATGGAGTCGCCAGTACGCGAACGGCTAAAGATATCGTCAAGGCTAAAGTGCGGTCAAGAAAACCCTCTTGATGGCCAAGTTCGTTCAACGGTATGAGCTTTCTCCTGAAGCTGACAGCGATCTCGAAGAGCTCTTCGATTACACGGACCAAGAATTTGGGTTAGAACAGGCAGTCGAGTATGTTTCGGGATTTGATATCGTTTTTGATCAACTCATCAAGAATCCTGAGCTTGGCAAAATGCGAAAAGACATCCGTAAAGGATTACGAAGTCTGGTCCACAAAAAGCATGTGATTTTTTACAGAATTCTGAACGACCGCATACGTATTGTGAGAATTCTCCATGGTAGCCGAGATGTATACAAGTTTTTCGCCTAATTGATTTCCACGTTTACTGTATTGATGAACGTCATATGTTCATCAATACTCCGTTTGTACATATAAATCGTATTCTCAACTACACGAGAAATTCTTAAGCGGAGGTTGAGGAAGATGGGGAATTTTTCAGGAAATGTGGTGTGCCGAAATAAAGTACACCAGGAGCCGCATCATGCGGCTCCTGGTGTGGTGAGAGTTATCGGACCGCAATCTGTCTTGGCTTCGCCTCTTCCCGCTTCGGGAACTTCACGGTTAAAATCCCGTCCGTAAAGGCGGCATCAGCCTTGTCCCACTGCAGATTTGTCGGCAACCGAAACGATCGTTTAAACGAAGCCGTATTGACTTCCCGTACGTGATACCTGCGACTGGATTTCTCGTCCTTATCGTCTTTTGTTTCTTCACGTTTGCCCTCGACCGTCAGGATACCTTTGTCGACTTGAACATTCACATCTTCGGACTTCCATCCCGGTAAGGCTAAGTCGATTCCAAAGGTATCGGTATCTTCCCAAGCGTTACCGGCTGGCGCCCAACTGGCAACGTCTTGATCAAACGCCCGGACGGCATCGTTCAGTAATCGGTCAATCTGTATATCGAATGGAGCATATCGTGTGAGTGTCATGGCACCCTCCTTTTTTATGTATTGTTATGAACGGTCTTTTCTGTTTTTTCTTGCCGGCTTGTTTCATAGATAAGTCGGTATTGAAAAAAGTCAAGTGTTGAACGATCGAAAGAATTCATGTGAAAAACACCTTTTCCCATTTCCTCCCATCTTGAACAACTTATTTTACAGGTAGGAATCAAGAGCTCATCAGCAGGCTCTCGTTGGTAGATCTTCCTTCGTATGGCTTATGAAAGTAGGAGGAGAAAGAAGGAGGAGAAAGAAGGAGGAGAAAGAAGGTGGAGAAAGGAGCCGAGGTGTAGCGGAAAGGTCTTTCGTACTGATGAAATGGCTGACCCCATGAAGGGGCCAGCCATTTGAAGCTAGCTTGCGGGCGTCGGAGCGCTTGCGTCCCCCGATGAATTCAGATTGGGATCTGTCGGAGGCTCATGGATGTCCTCGGGTACATAGGCTTGTTGATCATTAGAGCTATTCGGTTTTGCGCGTGGCTCCGAAATGAGTGCAGGGTAGCCTGTATCCATGCGATAAAACCTCCTGGTTGACCGATGGTGAATGTTTAGACTGTCCTATTAGTATTGTCGGCTGTGACGAGTCTTTTGTAAAGGGAAACCATTAACAAAAAATTTGTATGTCTTAGAGATTGCTCTTTTGACAATTTTGATGGGCTCTTGACTCCTCCTCTAGTAGAATTATCTGGTATAATAGAAAATTATTTACGCTGTAGACTGCTTGATGGTCCTCGTACTGTTGAGGATGTCTCGGGATCATACTCAATTTTGACACAACGCTATCACTTCGAGGTTCACGTCAAGACCGATGTCGAGCTTTGAACACGAACATATTCACCAGCTTCAGGCATACCTGAATCAGCAAATCATTGGGCAAGAAGGGCTTATCCTTCGCTTGCTGATTGCCTTGTTGGCAGACGGTCACCTTCTTGTCGAAGGCGCGCCCGGTCTAGCCAAGACCACGGCAATCAAAACCCTGGCTTCAGGTCTTGAAGCTGACTTTCACCGCGTTCAATTCACACCCGACCTCTTACCTGCAGACATTACGGGTACGGATATTTACCGTCCACAGGATGGCTCGTTCATGTTCCAGCAGGGACCAGTTTTTCATAACTTGCTCCTGGCAGATGAGATTAATCGGGCGCCGGCTAAAGTTCAGGCGGCATTACTGGAAGCGATGGCCGAGCGTCAGGTGACAATCGGACACAAGAGTTATCCCCTCCCCGAACTCTTCTTAGTCATGGCGACTCAGAATCCAATTGAGCAGGAAGGGACCTATCCACTCCC
>BQIY01000141.1 GCA_021604265.1 Nitrospirales bacterium | reverse complement strand
GCCTATAACGATTTAGCATGGGCCGCTGGGCAGTTGTCGACGAATATCACGATGATCACCTCCCCGAATGGTAATTCGGGGTTACCGAGCAGTGGGCAGTTGGTGGACTTTGCGACGGGGCTACCTGCTCCTGTGACCCTGACAGTGACGGGCGGGACGTTCAATGGGGGAAGCCATGCCACGTCCCTCTCGGGGAGTCCGGCACCGGGTTCGGATGCCTTCAATCTGTTCGACGGTATCCTGACGGGGTTCGGCTCGGTGGCGTATCAAAATATTGCGCCGCCAGCAGGGAATCTGGTGCTGACCTTTACTGGCTTAGATCCGAGTAAGATGTATGATTTGGCGTATTTTGCGCATCGCGATCGGTTCGGATGGGGACGTTCGTGTGGCGTAACGCTTTCGGGGGCAGATGGGTTTACGAATATCAGCTCAACGGCGACAGATAATCCGAATGAGGCAGGGGGGGGGCTGTTTACCGGGCCGACGGATGCGTCGACGCGGTTACCGGCGGATAATGACAATGGGTATGTGGCACGGTTTAGTAATGTCGCGCCCGGCAGTGATGGGGAGGTGGTGTTGACCATCAGTTTTGACGGCAAGGTGGGTAGTGAGTTTAAAGGCAAGTATGGCAATGCTGTGCGATTGGAAGAGACGGGACCCTGAATATTAATTTGAACTCGTTTCCAACATGCGGTAATTACTCCTTGATGAAACCTGTCTCCCCGTAATCAATAGGCCCAGACACTACATTTGATAATAGCTCGTATTATCTGTTAATACCGTTTAGCATAACATTTGGTTGCTTGATGAGGTAAGGAGAAAGTTTTCTCCAAGGGTATGTTTGTGTATTCATACTTCATTCAAGGAAGAATGACGGTATATGTCTTTCTGTGTAGATAGAGTTACTTTTCGGACATCGGTGATTACCGAAATGACGGCAGTCTGTCAAAAGTGGGCATAGCAGCTATTTTGTCAGATATCATGGATATCTCGTACATGGCTTTTGGAAAAGAATGTAAACAAGTGTACCTGAAATAGCTAGGTTGTGGTTTAATCGGCATGAGGCCGAAATTACTTCTTTCGTAAAAGTGATGAATATTCAGCTTCGTCAAGATAATGGGTTGTATGAAAATGTCGTGAAGCTGTAAGACACAAGAAGAAACGTACATTCACGTATTCTCACCTCACTTTTCCTGAAATTCCTTTTGTAGATAATGTTCTCAATCAGCTATGGTCTCTAATCGCGTGGCTGTTCTTGTAACTCATTCAAGAGTTGTAGTTGAAGGGTTTCAAAAGGTTTGCCCATAGGCGAAAAATCGTCAACGTTTCTATCTACTGCGCTGAATTGTTAGGGCCGTTAGTGGGTTTTCGTGAGCGGATATTCTCATCATGATCAATAGTTTTTCGAAACTATTGCATCGTGACCGGCCAAGACCGAGATTGCTCAAAGCAAGAGCCCTAGGGAGCAAGCATTAGGACCATCGCACCAAGAAGATACGCAATTCTGATGTCTTATTGAACGGAGAGTATTATATGAAGGCAGTCATCTTGGCTGGCGGGTTTGGTACACGACTGTCAGAAGAAACAGCATTACGGCCTAAGCCTATGGTAGAGATTGGCGGCATGCCAATCCTCTGGCATATCATGAAAATTTATTCGGCTCATGAGGTTAATGATTTTATTATTTGTTGTGGCTACAAGAGTTATATGATTAAAGAGTTTTTTGCGAATTACTTTATTCATACTTCTGATGTGACATTTGATCTAAAAAATAACAAAATGGATGTTCACCAAAATAGTACCGAACCCTGGCGAGTGACACTTGTGGATACAGGGGAGCAGACTTTGACGGGGGGACGTTTAAAACGTGTGAGAGAGTATATTGGAAATGAAACATTTTGTTTCACGTATGGAGATGGAGTGAGTGACATCAATATTAAAGAATTAATTAAATTTCATCGAGATCAAAAGACTCTAGCCACGGTCACTGCCATTCAACCAGTAGGACGTTTTGGATCATTTCTTTTAGAAGAGGGAGCGACAAGAGTTCCTCGGTTTACGGAAAAGCCTCCAGGCGATAACGCGTGGATAAACGGTGGATTTTTTGTTTTAGAACCAAGTGTCATGGATTACATAACCGATGATAGGACCGTATGGGAACATGGACCGCTAGAAAGTTTAGCACGGGAGGGAAGGCTTGCTGCGTACCCACATCGAGGGTTTTGGCACTCTATGGATTCACTTCGTGACAAAATGCAGCTAGAAGACTTATGTGTTTCGGGAAGTCCTCCTTGGAAGGTTTGGGCATAATGATGAATTGGCAAGAACACCGGGTCCTTGTCACCGGGGCGACAGGCATTGTGGGTTCATGGCTCGTCACGCAATTATTGCAAGAAGGAGCCTTTGTGGTTACATTGATTCGGGATTGGAATCCTCAGAGTCAATTGATCCGTAGTGGAGAAGTTCGGCAAACAACGGTTGTCTCTGGGGAGTTAGAAGATTTCCATTCTGTTGAACGTGCGATTAACGAACATGATATTGATACCGTGTTTCATCTGGGAGCTCAACCGCTGGTCGGTACGGCTTTGCGGAGCCCTCTTTCTACTTTTGAAGCAAATATTCGAGGTACGTATCATGTGTTAGAGGCTTGTCGGATTCACCAACATTTAGTTAAGCGAGTTGTGATTGCTAGTAGCGATAAAGCCTATGGAGATGTTGAAGTTCTTCCTTATACCGAAGAAATGGCACCATTGGGTCGATTTCCCTACGATGTGAGTAAGAGCTGTGCGGATCTACTCGCACGATCCTATAGTGAAACATACGGGCTGCCGGTTACGATCGCAAGGTGTGGAAACATTTACGGGGGGGGGGATCTGAATTGGAGCCGTATTGTTCCGGGAACGATACGGAGTTTTTTAAGAAAAGAATCCCCAATTATTCG
This sequence comes from Nitrospirales bacterium, assembly GCA_021604265.1. The sequence goes on along the minus strand of BQIY01000141.1, from coordinate 3,318 downwards.
GAGTGACGGGACATTTACTCGTGATTACATCTATGTCTTGGATGCTGTGCACGCTTATATGCTCCTGGCCGAAAACGTTGTGGATGAGAGAATCAAGGGACAAGCCTTTAATTTTAGTGGAGAGCGTCCTTGGACCGTACTTGAGATTGTCCGACACATCCAACAGTTGATGAAATGTGCGAACTTGGAGCCGGAAATTCAAGGTCAGACAAATGCAGAAATTAAAGACCAGTATCTTGACTCTCAGAAAGCCAAGAAATTGTTGGGATGGAGTCCGATGTTTAGTCTTGAAAAAGGGCTCGTTGAAACAATCGCATGGTATGAACATTTCTTGACGAGAGAAAGCCTCACGAACTTGTCGTGAAACCTGAGAGTCATTCCTTTCTTCATTCACGTTCTATAAACTAAACATCATCTTATTCCTATGGCTATGTATTGTTCTCAAGCATGCCGCTTTTGCGGTGATTTACTGCAAGATACCTTTCTTGATCTTGGGGTCTCCCCTTTTGCTAATTCCTTTGTGACGCCAGCACGCATGGAGGAAATGGAACCGTTCTTTCCTCTGTATGTCCTTGTGTGTCGACGGTGTTTATTAGTGCAGCTCAAGGATTGTTCCACACCGGAAAAGATTTTTAGCCAATATGCATATTTTTCTTCTTTTTCTGATTTATGGTTGAAGCATGCCCATGCCTATACAGATATGATCACTGATCGTATGCAACTGGATTCAACCAGTTTTGTCGTAGAGGTTGCGAGTAATGATGGGTACTTACTCCAATATTTTATAAAAAAGAATATTCCGGTTTTGGGAATTGAGCCAGCTGAGAATGTGGCGCAAGTTGCTAGAGAAAACGGAATTCCCACACGTGTTTCGTTTTTTGGAGAACAATATGCCCGTGATCTGGTCGATGAAGGTAAACAGGCGGACCTATTAATCGGCAACAATGTGCTTGCTCATGTCCCAAATCTCAATGATTTTGTTCGTGGTCTTAAGCTTCTTCTTAAGCGTCAGGGCATTATCACGATGGAATTTCCTCATGTGATGCGTTTGATGGCTGAGACTCAGTTTGACACGATTTATCACGAACATTTCTCTTATTTTTCCTTTTGGGCAGTGCAGCAGATTTTTCAGCATCATGGCTTAACTCTTTTCGATGTAGAAGAACTTCCTACGCATGGCGGATCGCTTCGAATCTACGCGTGTCACGATGATGATCACTCGAAGTCTGTAGGAACGCGGGTGCGGGAATTACAGGAACGGGAAGAGGCCGCTGGGCTCACCGAATTAGACTCCTATCTTTCGTTTGCGCAAACTGTTCACCGTACGAAATGGAAACTCTTATCCTTTTTAATTGAAGCCAAACAACATGGGAAAACTATCGTGGGCTATGGTGCCCCGGCAAAAGGGAATACTCTTTTAAATTATTGTGGAATAGGAACTGACTTACTCGACTATACGGTAGATCGTAGCCCTCACAAACAAGGACGGCTTTTGCCTGGAACTCGAGTCCCTATATTCGAACCTGAGATGATACAGAAGACGAAGCCCGACTTTTTGTTGATTTTGCCTTGGAATATCAAAGATGAAGTCATGCAGCAGATGGTGTGTATTCGAGAGTGGGGAGGAAAGTTTCTTGTTCCGATTCCTCAGGTTACCGTTTACTCCTAGTAGCAGGACAAAACTGAACGGGGCGTCTATGATCGTCGCTAAAGTCTTGGAAATGGGTGCTATGGCACAGGTGGAGGGGCACTCGACTCAAGAACAGCATAAGGGTTTTTAAAGGATTTTCTTACGGTTCGACGACGCTGTTTACGCACTTACGCTCACATGCATGCTGATACGAAACGCATTGCGCGAGACTTTATGGCCGACAGTCTGAACCCGAAATCGGTTGGCAACATCACGTCTATCTGAAATCACGAGGGCTGTCATTACTTTGCTGAGGTTCAGGCCTTTTTGACCGCCTATAAGGTTATAACCTGTCTGAGTGAGGTGAGTAATTCTGACAACAACGCTCTAGCCGAAAGCTTCTTTATGCTCTTGGAGCAAGAGCGCGTGAGCTAACACTGCAATGGTACTTGAGCAGAAGCTCCCACCAATATATTGCCTAGTTGCCTATATTGAACGGTTGTGTAATCGACAATGTTGGCATGTCCGTACTTAGTGAGTGCTGCCAGGTGTCTATGCCGAACAGATCTCACGCATTCTTCATGAATCCGTCTACGATACTTCGAGGAATTCGGTCGTGAAGAACCGATGATGAAATCATCCCGCATGTACCCGTAGCTGGTTACCATCTAATACGTAATTACTGTCATTGAGAAATGCACATTTCTCATATCGTGAGTTATGAACAGAGTCTTATTAACTGGAGCAACAGGTTTTATTGGTCGACAATGTATCCCGTCACTTTTAGCGAACGGCGATGAAGTTCATGCTGTCTCATCAAGCGTTCGTCAGGAATCCTCACCAGGAGTCTATTGGCATCATGTCGATTTACTAGATCCCGCCCAGATCACAAGTTTGGTTCGCAGAGTGCACCCGACCCATCTTCTTCATTTTGCTTGGGTTATGGAGCCGGGGACGTTGTGGGATTCCGTTGATAACTTTCGGTGGGTTCAAGCGACTCTCACATTGATGCAGGTATTTGTGGAATCGGGAGGGGAACGGATGGTCATGGCAGGAACATGTGCGGAATATGATTGGCGTTACGGGTATTGTTCCGAGTCGGTGACGCCACTGTTCCCGCAATCGGTTTATGGTACGTGTAAGAACGCACTATGCACGATGGTGGATGCGCTTACAAAGAAGACAGGAGTCCATGCTGCTTGGGGCCGTATTTTTTATCTTTACGGTCCTCATGAGCACCCAGAGAGGCTCGTTCCTTTTGTTATTCGATCGGTGATGCAGCGCGTGCGTGTCCCATGTTCCCATGGTAATCAAATACGAGACTATCTACATGTTGAAGATGTGGCTGATGCCTTTGTGTCTCTCCTGAAAAGCAATGTAACTGGGGTGATCAATATCGGTTCAGGCTGTCCGACTTCTTTAAAGAGCATTATTTATCGAATTGCAAAAGACTTGGATGGTGAGAATTTAATCGAATTAGGTGCGAAGCCAACACCTGTAGGCGATCCTCCTTTCTTAGTTGCTGATGTGGCCCGCTTAACTCATGAGCTGGGATGGCATCCAAAATATGATTTGGCCCGTGGTTTGGAGCAGACCGTGAATTGGTGGAGACATCAGCTGAATAAATCGTAAAGGTGCCCGAACAGAAGACTGAAGAACGTCATGAATCAAATTGCAATTTTAGGCGG
>BQIY01000140.1 GCA_021604265.1 Nitrospirales bacterium | reverse complement strand
AAGGATTTGGATGAAGACACATTAAAGGAAATTGCCGAATTAACCGGGGGCGTCTATTTACGGGCGAAAGATTCAATGCAACTTGATAATGTCTATCGGGAATTGGATCGTTTGGAACCAGCAGCCCAAGAGGCTGAACTTTTTAGGCCAACCGATGAGCTGTATCCTTGGCCGCTGGGTCTCGGGCTTTTGCTTTCTAGCTTCATAGCGCTGAGTTTTATTCGGATGCCTGTGTTTGAGAGAGCGGGTGCCGGGGCTGCCTCGACCGCTCGTTTGTCTGAATCTCCAGTGAATAGTTCTTAGTTTGGTTCGCTCTGAGACCAAATCGTATTCCTTGTGAGACGTGAACCGTAAAACGAGATCAACGTCACAGTGCAGATTCGAAAGCCAATTCCTATAGCCGTTTCAAATAACTTCCGCATGATTGAAGTGAGTATTTGCGCGGGGTTAGTTGATATGCCTTAGGTGGACCTGGACACATGTAATTAGATACTTCAGGTCGATGGCTGAATCACGCAGTTGAATGCTATGCAAGATTGCACCTTCTTGCATGGTATCGTGTCCAGGCATTCCAACTGTGGGATTCGCGATAGTTTTTTGAATGAACATTTTCTCTAAGAAATGATGCAGGTGATTGAACAGTTTCACTTCTTACGGCCATGGTGGTTTCTGGGATTTCTGCCGTTAGGCGTACTCATATTTCTGCTCGTTCGACAGCGTGTCGGGGCACAAAGCTGGGAAGCCGTGTGTGATGCCCATTTACTTCCGCATCTGTTGGTTGGAAGCAATCGGATGCAGTCTCGCAGCCCATATATTCTTCTGGCAATGGTGTGGTCGTTGTGTGTATTAGCTCTTGCTGGCCCTGTGTGGTCAAAATTGCCTCAGCCGGTGTTTCGTGCACAGTCCGCACTTGTATTGGTGATGGACCTTTCCCGTTCGATGGACGCGGAGGACATTCAGCCTTCACGGCTGACACGTGCGAAACATAAGGTGCTGGATATTTTGAAACGTCGACAAGAAGGGCAAACGGCTTTGGTGGTTTTTTCTGGAGAACCCTATGTTGTCTCTCCGCTGACGGAAGATGCCAATACAATTGCCGCCATGGTCTCTTCGCTTGAAACAAGTTTGATGCCGGCAGTAGGCAGCCGACCGGATCTTGCCTTACTCCAAGCCTATGACTTGCTGGAAAACAGTGGTATATCAAATGGCGATATTTTGCTCATGACCGATGGGGTTGAAGTGAGTGACGTTCAAGCGGTGATAAAAAAAATACAAAGCCAACAGCATCGAATTTCTGTGTTAGGTGTCGGTACGCCTGCAGGGGCTCCTATTCCGCAGAGCGGCGGGTTTTTGAAGGATGAGAAGGGGGCTATTGTCATACCAAAAATGAATATCCAAGAACTGATGGAAGTCGCCAAGATGGGGCGGGGCCGGTATGCTGCCTTACGCATTGATGATCAGGATCTTGAAACCGTTCTCTCATCTGAATGGACGATCGATGATCAACAAGACGCTCACACAGCATCACGAACGACCGAATTATGGCGTGAGGAAGGTCCATGGCTTGTTTTGGGAATTGTGGCGCTCACGATCCCAGCGTTTCGATCAGGATGGTTAGGCATCGTGCTGGCCATGCTTCTTTTGACGCCGTCTCCAGGTCAGGCGTTCTTTGGAGAAGAGTGGTGGTCTCGACCTGATCAACAAGCGGCTCGGGCACTGAAGCAGGATGATCCTCAAAAAGCTGCAACATTATTTGAAGATCCGTCATGGAAGGGTGTGGCAAATTACCGGGCGGGAAATTTTCAAGAGGCCGTAGAAAGTTTCAGTCAGGACGATTCGCCTGATGGACATTTTAACCGTGGCAATGCGTTAGCCAGAACGGGAAAACTCCAAGAAGCGTTGCAAGCCTATCAATCCGCGTTGCAACAGGCCCCGAATCATGAAGATGCTCAACATAACTATGAATTGATTGAGAAATTGCTGAAGCAACAAGAGAGCGAACAAGAGTCTAATTCGCAGGAAGACTCTTCTCAAGGCCAACAGTCATCGAAGTCTGAACAATCAAAAGAAGACCAGTCTCAAGAGAGTGAAGGCCAACAAAATGGGGAGTCGTCCTCAGAAGAGACGCATGCCAACAACCAATCGAATTCATCGTCACAAGAAAACGAAGAAACGCCTTCTCAGGATGGAAAACAGCGAGAATCTCAACCCTCATCTGACTCTCCGGAGGAACATCAAGGCGCAGGCTCAGACCTTGCTCAACAAGGAAATTCAGACAATGAAGCGGGTGAAGAGACGGAACAGGCTCAACGCGCCGGAAATCTTGCAGATGAACCCGAAAAAGATCTGAGCAATGACCAGGCAGAGCAGAAGTCTTTAACGACAGCCGGACTCTCCCGAGAGGAGAAAGCGGAATTGGAATCCCAGCAAGCGACGGAACAGTGGCTTCGTCGTATTCCTGATGATCCGGGAGGCCTGTTACGTCGTAAGTTTCTTCTCGAACATCGTCGTCGTCAAGAAGCTGGCCAAAACCATGTCTCAGGTGAGAAAACATGGTGACGCTTCGTACAGGTTTCTTGATGGTTTTTCTTGTGATCATGTTCGGCCATGTGCCGAACATCTGGGGGCAGACGGTTCGGGCCTATGTTGACCGCAACCCTATTTCCGTTGATGAAACCGTGCGGCTGATTGTCGAGCAGCAAGGATCATCGTCAGGTGATGATCCAGATCACTCTCTGTTGAAAAAAGATTTTGATATCTTGGGAACGTCGCAAAGCAGTCAGACCAGTATTATCAACGGGCAAACTACAGAACTAAGACAGTGGGTGACGACGTTGGCACCGAAACGTGACGGACGTATTACTATTCCACCGATTACTGTGGGCAATCAGCAGAGTGAGCCTCTTGTTTTGATGGTTCAGCAGCCAATTCAAGGGGAGCCAGGCGTGGCGAAAAAAGATATTTTTCTTGAAGCCACGATCGAGCCTCAAGAACCCTATGTACAAAGTCAAATCGTCTATACCTTGCGTTTATACCATGCGGTTTCAATTCTCGAGGGGAAGATTGAAGATCCTCAAATTAGCCAAGCGGTGGTTGAACGGGTTGGTGAGGATCGTTCGTTTGATACGGTTCGAGATGGTCGCCGCTATCAAGTTGTCGAGCGCCGTTACCTTGTGGTTCCGCAAGCCAGCGGCTCATTGAAGATTCCGTCTGTCTTGTTCTCTGGAAAGGTCCCTGATGGTCGGAGGTCGCAATCGATGTTCGACGATATGTTTGGAAATGGGATGGGTTCGTTAGGAAGACGATTCCAATCCGCCAAACTTGTTCGCGCGCGGAGTCCGGAGATGACGCTTAAGATTCAAGAGATTCCTTCTGGCATGAACAGTGACACGTGGTTACCGGCTCGAGAATTTACGTTAACGGAAACATGGTCCATTGATCCATTGGAGGTTCAGGTCGGAGAGCCGGTGACAAGAACGGTAACAATGCATGCCAAAGGTCTCACAGGAGAACAATTGCCGGAGTTGCCCCTTTCAGACAATGATCATGTGAAGGTTTACCCTGATCAGCCTACTATTACCACAGAGTTTGACGGCTCGTGGGCAGTCGGTGGTCGAGAGCAAAAGTTGGCATTGGTCCCGACCAACCCTGGGCACTTGACCATTCCGGAAATTCGCATTCAATGGTGGAATCTTGAAGAGAACAGGACTGAAGAAGCGGTACTGCCTGCACGCGATATCATGGTTCAAGGTACGTCCTCATCTCCCAATATACCTGCGGCGATCGATCACAAAGCCAACAGTGACTTGAGTCAGACGGCATCACCTTCTCTTTCAACAGGGTCCAATTCCTCCTTGCAGAAAGAACCCGAGAACTCATTTGTTTCTCCCCTGACAGGCCAATGGCCAGCGATGACGAGTTTTATGTTTGCGTTGTGGCTTCTCACGATTGTTGCCTGGTGGTATGACAGAAGAAAGTCTCGCGCCAATTGGAAGGCAATAATACCTCGTGTCGGTGAGCAAGAACATTATTCTCTTTGTGAAGCGAGGGAAGCGGTGAAGAAAGCCTGTCTGGAAAACTCCCCCGATCGTACTCGAGAGGCATTGCTCAAATGGGCTTCGGTGAGGTGGAAGAACCAGGGTCATCACAATCTTGGAAGCATTGCCCGGAAGCTCTCAACGCAACAACAGAATCCTCGTGATGCGCAACAAGCCGTTTGGGACTTGGATCGGAATTTGTACGCGGCTCAACGCGAAGAGTGGGATGGGAAAAAGTTTTGGAACACGATCACACTGGCACTGCAATCTCTAGAAAAAAAGAATGGTACGGGCGCTTCTCAGCGAACACAAGACTTAGCCCCGCTCTATTTGCATTCTTCGTCATGAAGTTTCGCATGACATTATAAAAAAACAACGGTATAAGAAGATGAGATGTGACAGTCGTAAAAGATGACGGGAACATAACGTTATAGCCTAGCCAAGAGGGTTTTTTATGATGGGGACGATGGTTGATATTACGGGTTTACGTAAAGAGTTTGGAGAAATAGTGGCCGTTGATGGCGTGTCCTTTACCGTAGGACAAGGCGAAGTGTTGGGATTTCTCGGTCCGAATGGGGCAGGTAAATCGACAACCATGAAAATGATTACGGGGTTTCTGACACCGACAGGCGGGACGGCCAAGATCTGTGGATATGACATTTTAGAACAGCCGTTAGAAGCCAAGAAGCGAATTGGCTATTTGCCGGAAGGCGCGCCGGCTTATCAGGATATGACTCCAGCGGCTTTTCTAGCCTTTATCGGAGAAATGAGGGGATTTGGAGGCGAGGACCTTCGAAAGAGGGTATCTGAGACGGTTGAAAAGGTTAATCTTCAAAGTGTGCTTGAACAACCCATTGAAACATTATCTAAAGGATTTAAACGTCGACTCGGATTAGCGCAAGCTATTCTTCATGATCCTGAGGTCTTGATTCTGGATGAGCCGACTGATGGGCTAGACCCCAATCAAAAACACGAGGTGCGCACATTGATACGAGCCATGGCTCCGGAAAAAGCGATTATTCTCTCCACACATATTCTTGAAGAAGTTCAAGCGGTCTGCACTCGCGCCATGATTATCGCGAAGGGAAAGGTGGTCTCCGATGGGACGCCAGCCGATTTAGAAGGTCAATCACCAACGCATAATACCATTGTGCTCACGGTCCGCAGCGGAGACGTGTATGCCATTCAAGCACAGCTTGCCAAAATTGATGGAGTGAACAAAGTAGAAGAAATCGGGCAAGACGGTGAATTTTCGCAATTTCGCATTTTCCCCGAACAAGGTCGTTGGATTATTGCCGAAGTGGGACAGTGCGCGCGTGAACAACAATGGGAAGTGGCGGAGCTGCATGTTGAGCGAGGGCAACTCGATGAAGTCTTTCGGAATTTAACGGCGCCTAAACAGGCACTTACATAGAAATCGTCACTCATCGCTCGTGCCTGCGCGCTGTAGCGCTTTGGCGCGCAAGCGTGAACCGTATCTCGTAAAATTGGAAAGGACCATATCGTGGGACGAATACAGGTGATCCTCAAACGGGAGTTAGCAGGATATTTTGCAACACCGATTGCTGCGGTGTTCATTGTGATTTTTCTTTTGTTGAGTGGAGCATTTACGTTTTACTTAGGAAACTTTTTCGTTCGTGGACAAGCGGACTTGATTCCCTTCTTTGACTTTCACCCCTGGTTATATTTGGTGTTGATTCCTGCCTTGGCCATGCGGCTTTGGGCAGAGGAACGGAAAGAAGGCACGATTGAAATGTTACTCACGCTGCCGGTGACTATGTGGGAAGTCGTCGCGGGAAAATTTCTTGCCGCCTGGGTCTTTACCGGTATTGCTCTGGCCCTCACGTTTCCCATGTGGATTACCGTGAACATGTTGGGCAATCCAGACAATGGCGTGATTGCCGCCAGTTATCTGGGGAGTCTTCTCATGGCCGGAGGGTTCTTGGCGATTGGATCGTGTATGTCCGCATTGACCAAGAATCAAGTGATCGCGTTTATCCTCAGCGTAGTCGTGGGATTAGCGTTTGTACTCAGCGGATTCCCGATGATTCTGAATTTGTTTAGCGGATGGACGCCGCATTTCGTATTGAATACCGTCAGCTCATTTAGTTTTTTGACACATTTTCATTCAATCAGCAAGGGTGTCCTCGATCTCCGAGATATTTTCTTTTTTATCTCGTTGATTGCGTTCTGGCTGTTTGCGACGGCGACGATTATCGATATGAAAAAAGCTGAATAACAAAATGATACAGAGGTAAAGCCGTATGAATAAAACACTTC
>BQIY01000139.1 GCA_021604265.1 Nitrospirales bacterium | reverse complement strand
GCTGAGATGACCAGCTACCCGTGCCGGAGCGCCGGTGTCTCGATTCCAACGGATTCGCATGTTCGGATCCGCCTGCCTCATGGTATCGACCACACCTAATTGCCGTTCACTTTGCGCATAAAGCTCGTGAATCGTAGGACTCAGCCCGAGACTCACAGCCAAAATCGTTAACGGGATACTTGCCAAAATATGATTCATCGTACGCCCCTCCTTTTTATAATTACGATGCCTATCAAGAAAGAATATTTGGTGATCGCTGGAAGGCGAACATCCTGTCAACAGACTGCTGATGACATCAGCAGTTGAAAATGGGATTCTCTGCTCACGCGATGACAGCTGCCTAAGCCACAAGCCTAGAAGACACCGGACCGACAGACCATTCTTGTCACACACATTGAGAACTCCAGACACTGCGTACAATTAACTGCAGCTTTCATACCTTCCCCACGCAGATGAACCAAACATCCGTATTCAAAAAAAGAAACATTCTGAAATGCCTATACATTGGAAGTTTTGCAGAAGAGCCCTACACGAGAAACGTATCTCTTTGTGAAACGGATGTATCTCATTCGATAAACACCTACGTCCCAGCTTTTCCCTCTTCTGCTCTTTTCCTCAAGCGCCACCCTCATACAGATAAGAAGATTTCAGCGTATTGTTTACATCAACCGCATCTTCGTTTTTCCCCTTATGCACTCTGCATCGAATTTGCACTGATGACGTACAGCGCTAGGCAGTCAAGAGCGAGATAGCCATGAGGATCATTCTCGCAGTACATTTCGTTGGGATCTCAATTCTCAAATTCTGGAAAGGACGCACCGGACCACAATGCTCACGTCCAGCTTCTACATCGGTGAGGACGTTGAATGGATATTCAACCAATTTCACTATGCATACACGGAGGGAACATGGCCAAAAGATCTAACAAAAAATCCATATCACAAAAAAGAACACTGCGAATAGCTGCAAGTGAGGAGGCGACTATGTCCCCGCCTGATATTCGCAACCTCTCAAGTGCAACCGAAGATTCACGATTAGCGGTCCTTGATGGCGAGGTGGGTCCTCCAGACCCTACGAACTTCCACATGCTCTTAGGACGCTTAGAAGCCGCACGTGAAAAACTCCCGCCTTTGTATCGCGAGGAAGTCTTTACACCGTTTTTCACAGCACTCAATGAATTGGGACCAACCGGATTTTCTCAAACGCTTGCGCAAGATCCAGCCAGAAATGGAATTGCAGGGTTAATACTCGATATTGCTCAGGCAATTCTTCAGAATGGCGAGGGGTTCCAGGAACGAGCGACAGACGCGTTTCAAGAAGTTGTCAGTGATTTATATGATGGGTATCTTAGCGACGCAGACCGGCGGGGCATCGAACCTCCAGATAGAGGAATGGTTCCTCCCTTGGTCAAGTGGGGAAACCCGTCCTTTGGCCCCTATACATGGCCGGTCGATGTGACACAAGATTTAGGCGTTGGGGCACCCATTGTAAGCCTTCCGCCAGCTCATGCCAGGCTGGGCTTGCTCGCATGGGCTGCCTTAGGACACGAGACAGCCGGGCACGACATTCTCCATGCGGATACCGGTTTGAGACGAGACCTTTCCAGGGCAGTCTTTGACGAACTCTTGAATGAAAACATGGGATATGCGTTGGCCTTGTATTGGTCGACACGAATTGATGAAACGGCTTCCGATGTCCTCGGAATCCTCAACATGGGACCTGCGGCGGGCATCGGACTTATTGGTTATTTTCGCGGCATTCGGGCCGCATTTACTGGAGCCCCCAAACTGAGCAATATTGGCGGAAATGGGCCGCACCCCGCCGATATTCTTCGCGGCTTTTTGGCAGCATCCACCACAGAGCTCCTGAGCTTCAGCCATGCCAATGCATGGGCAGAAATTTTGAATGCGGAAACATTACGGGACGTCTCGACTATTCGTATTGAGGGATCAGAGTTAAGCGTGAACGCTGCCCGTCGGTCGGCTGAAATCGTGGCACAGACCATTGTTCGAACGAGAGTTGAAAGCCTGGAAAGCCACGCACTCGGCGATATCCAAGATTGGCGTGACAACGATCAGCAGATTGCAGAACACCTGCAGGCCGAGCTGATGGATGCCGATAGGCCTCTGGGGTGTCAAGGCGCAGAGACGTATGCCGCACATGCCGTTGCGGCCGGAGTGATGGCCGCTCTAACCGAAGGCAACCACATTCCACTCATTCTTGATAGGATGATTTCGGTGTTGAAGGCAATGCACGATGCGAATCCATCATGGGGTCCGCTCTATATTCGCCACCCTGGTAACATTTGGCGGCACAGGGTTTACGGAGGCGCGGCTTAACTCCAGGAACATACAGCCTGACTACATACGAACAATGCCTGAATAGACGCCTTAGCTGGGAAAACCATCGGAATACGTATCAGGAATCCTCAAGAGAACGGGGGCTCCTGATAGGTGCTTTTCTTTTGCTGTCTTTTCATCACCGACACGCACAAGGGAGGACACTTTATGCCTCGACTTCATCGTTGGCGGACTCTAAGCCTTCTTACCGTTATTCTCGTACTCATTGGCAACTGGACACATACCTTTGCAGCAGACACGACCACGACTTTTTACGTGGTTCGACATGCGGAGAGACCAACAGGAATAGATTCTGATCGATTGACATTTCTCGGCGCGCAACGAGCGGAGGCATTGCGAAGGCTCTTGCACGCGGTCCCCTTGGCAGCCATCTATTCAACAGACACCCGTCGAACCTGGGAAACCGGCACGCCAACGGCCATCGCTGCAGGGATCGCGATCACCCCATATGGCAAACCTGGAGACGATCTAGACGTGTGGGTGAGAGAATGGAAGGAAAACTATAAAGGGAAAAACGTCTTAATCGTTGGTCACTCCAATACCGTGCCGCTCATTGTTCAGCAACTAAACAATGACCAAGGCCATTTTGAATTTGAGGAACACGAGTACGACAATCTATTCATCGTGAAGATGGTCGAGGATCATCACCCTGATGTCCAATGGCGGCGATATTCGGTGCTTGAGACACTCTCTCCGGTTGACTTCAACGGCAACATCCATGAAGAAAAGGACATCAGTGCGATCGCCGCAACGAACGAGGGTCGATTTCTCATCACCGGCTCAGATGAAGGGACAGAGATCCAAATAATCGAAGTGAGTGATCGGGAATATCATGCAAGAGATACGATTACGTTACGCGATCGTGATAAAAAGGAGATAGATATCGAAGGCATCACGCGGCACGGAAATACGAATATCTTCTACGCGGTAGGGTCTCATTCCTTAAGACGCAAGAATATTTTTCGAAAGAAAGATCAAGAAGAGACCTATAGGAAAATCAAAAAGAGATTCGAGGTCGAATCGCCGGATAGAGAGAAAAACCGAGAACACCTCATTCGGTTTGAACTCGACCCTCACGACGGAACGCTCGTACCACACTCAATTGTTGACATTTCGCTGCGTGACATTCTTGATCAACACTCGGTGTTGAAACATTTCAGCAGGATACCCAGCAAAGAAAATGGTATTGACATCGAAGGGATTGCATCAGATGGTGAAAACGTGTATTTAGGATTTCGAGGTCCGGTGTTGCGGCATGGATTAACCCCAGTCGTCGTCTTTCCACGCAAACAAGTAGTCACACCGCCACAAAAGATCACACATACTGACGTTCGTTACGTGAAACTCGATGGACGTGGAATCCGTGACATCACGAGAGTCGAAGGAGGATTTCTGGTCATTGCCGGACCGGTTGGGAATGCACCAGTTTCGTATAATTTGTACTTTTGGAATGGCCATGACTGCCTCCCAGGGAAGAGGGCTTCGGAAGATCCGCCACGTGGCGAAGTCGTCATGCTCGGAACAATTCCTACTCCTGGCAATAGCAAGGCTGAGGCCATTCTTCTATTAAACGAACAGCACGATAACGAATTCTATGAAATTCTGATCTGTTACGATGGAGTCGAGAGAGGGAATCCAACAAGATTTCGTGTTTCACACCCCAGAAGACTATATGGCAACATGTCACGGAATAAAGAACACTCTTAAGACGAACGCCTCTTAGTGGAAAGACCTTATTTTATAAGTGAACACACAGCAGCAATCGATCTTCTTTTCTGCAAAAAACAGAATGACCGTTTCGGATGTCACTGTCTCCACAAAAAAGGCAGCCATCATTTACTACCATAGTGAAATAGAGTACTCCTTGTTTTCTCAAAGACCCTACTAACAACATATACGCTCATAAGATTTTCCTCGGTCGCTTTTTACCGATTTGGCATCTCCGACTCAAACCTCTCGTTATCCCATGCGCAGCGCGCTATTTGACGCTTTATAGCAATCCACAATAGTCCCGACTGGAACAGTCATCTGAGCCGTATCTGACCGGATACGATGCGCTATCCTTTTCGATACGGTGCGTTATTCCGAGCCCACACTTCACAGAGTTTACCATTCCGTCACTCTTCTCCACTTTCTCAGTCATTCCAAGCACTCAACACGTTTCCCTTCGTCACGATACCTTTAAAGACTTGCCTGGTCTTTCTCTTGCAGTTTCTATTTTCACAAGCGAAGACCCACTGAAAGCTCAGACAGGTAATCTCTTAAAGGAGGTGATGCTCTATGAAGTATTAAATTTTTCGTAAAACCTCAAGCTCCATAGCAGCTCGGGGCGATTTTTCTCAGAAGGTACATGTAACAATCGGGCACATTTCTGTCCTCTACAACACTCATAAAGGAGACCTATCATGGCTGTTACTGGAAATTGGACATTATTTTATGATTGGAACTGCGATGGGAGTTACAGCACCACGACGATGAACATCCAAACGGACGGAACTTGGACCAATGGCGAAGGCCATAGCGGTCTGTGGGTCCAAGCCGCTGGAATGTTCATGTTCCATTTCAATAACTCTGAGACAACATACGCAGGCAACCTCGCCAGCGAATCTATGACCGGTATCTCAACCACGTTTAACGGCTTGAAGGGTTGCTTCTACATGTTGCAATCTGGAGTACCCACTTCGTTCTCGGCCTTACGTGTTAAAGAAAAAGCAGACTCGCTAGGTCAGTGAACGCAAAACCTATGACGCTTAAAGAAAAAATTTGAGCGTTAGGACGAACGCGGGACAACGGCAGAAGAACAGAAACACCTGCCGTTGCCCCGCATGGTTTAAGTGTTCCCACCAATACCTTGAACGCGTACTGAAAAACTCTGACATTGAGTAATTTGAATTCAAGTCGTAAATGCAATTTTCTCTACACCAGTGGAACCACTGTTTAAAGTCTCAGGGACGATTGGTACTCTTTGGACTGATGAGCGGTAAGACACTGGAAACTGATCTAACGCCGTTGCTGACGAAGCGACTAACCGTGAAGGGTACAGTATTACGGACGAGATCGGTCGAAGAAAAAATTGCCCTAACTCAAGTCTTTTTAGAGCGATAGCTCACGCCTTTAGCCATGGGTACGATTCGTCCCGTGATCGATTCGGTCTTTCCACTGGCCAAGGCGTGCGAGAGGCGCACCGCCATATGGAAGCGGATCCAAATATCGGAAAGATTGTGTTGGATGTGCAGAACTTCGAATAAAATACCCCGACAACTGAACAATTGAACATCCTTGAGGAAACGAGAAGGCTCATCCAGGAGCAACTAGTTTGGCCCTGGCGAGGAATCTAGTATCTGGATGAGGCGGTCATATCACACATTCGCCATCTTGATGTACCCACTTTTGCTAAGGTGGAAAACATCGAGAAAATCTCCACCGACATCTTGAAGATGGTAATCAATGCCTGCACCATTCTCCATGTCGACGATGAGTAATTTATCCCCCTTTGCAATACGAGATTCCGCCATCGCCACAAGCTGGGCATTATAGTGTGTGTAGATTGAACTGATGGGCACCGTATTAATTATGCGGGCGAGGACACGGTCACGTCTTGGCGATACAAGTCAATTTCATCAAGGACCTGACTCACTTCGTAACGATATCGCCGGGATCTTGGCCAAACCTCAGATCATTTGTTCCGATGTGCAGAAGCACGATTTTTGCCGGATTCGCCTGAAGTAACGCCCCGACTCTATCTCTAATCCAATCAGCGGTCTTGTCATAATACCCCTCGTGTTCCCGATCAAAATCGAATGGGATGTTAGATGAGCCACAATCGTCTTGTGGATGACTCTGACTTCCAACGAATTTTACTAAATGATTCGCCTGAGTCAGTTTAAGGTAGAGAGAATGCCGGTATCCGAGGTCGCAAGTGGGAAGAGGAACTGAGCAACAGCCTTTCGTGAGGGAATCGCCTAGAGGCATGATGGTGTGTTTCGCCGAATTTGAATCCTTCCAGGATATGACTGCAA
>BQIY01000138.1 GCA_021604265.1 Nitrospirales bacterium | reverse complement strand
GCCGAGTGGTCGAAGGCGCTCCCCTGCTAAGGGAGTATACCCCAAAAGGGTATCGAGGGTTCGAATCCCTTCGTCTCCGCCAGCTTATAAACATAAGTAATTGTTATTAAACAATTATGTTGCAGGCATTAATCCACAAACCACCAATAAAGCCACCAATGAGATTTTAAAATGCTGGCAAGTTGGCACTCTTAGTCACGATAAAGCCCAGCCTGAAATCCAATAAAGGCATCCCGAACCTTCTGAACGCCCCCGAGTCTTTCCGTTCCGGCAACCGTCGATTTATATTTCAATTCCAGAAGCTCGCTGAGTTTATCGGTGTCGAGTTCTCCTACGCCTTCGCTGACATATTGACCAAGTACAAATTCGAGAAACTCCCTTACGTTCTTATCATACGGAGTGAGAGTTTGTTCTTGTGTTTTTGCAACCCGTTCTTCCCGAGTGATCGGTATGGTTGCATAGGCAATGTTAGCCAACACGTCATAGACATCGCTCTTTTCCGCATCGACGAGTTTTCGGATTTCATCGAGTTGCTCACCACCAAACCCCTTTTCAGCCAAGCCATCCATCAGTGATTTTCGAGTCTCGGGGTTCGACCAGAGTGTTCGAAGTTCATCCTCGTTTTTGAAAAGGTCTGGGAGTTCCCCGAAAAGGGTTTCGATGAACTGATGGGCGGACATAGGCTTGCCGTCAGCACTCCAAAATGTTGTGACCTGCATATGCTGAATTTGACGTTCTTTGCCGTCAGCGAGTTTTATTTTGATCTTACGGGGCCGTGTAGGCTCGCCCTCGTCTTCCCATTCCGTTGATCCATCCTCTACGCCATCAGGCTCGGGATTATCGTCGTCTGGAACGTCGTAAATTTGGTCTGTCGTGTTTCCGTCAGAGATGGTCTCTGGCGGCTCCATGGGTTCGCCATCCCATTCAGGATCCTCAAAGTGCTCATAAGCTCGGACAAAATCATAGACGGTGAAGCAGTCCTTGCCGTCATAGAGTCGTGTTCCCCGACCAATGATTTGCTTGAACTCAATCATGTCGTTGATAGGTCGCATCAAAACAATGTTTCGGATATTGCGCGCATCAACCCCTGTAGAGAGCTTGAAGGATGTCGTCAGGATAGTCGGGATGGTCTTTTCATTGTCTTGAAAAACTCGAAGTATCCGTTCCCCTTCCTTGCCGTCATTAGCCGTCACTCGGGCACAATAATTAGGGTTTTTTGAAGTCTTGATCTGATTGATGAGGTTTCGAACAGCAGCAGCATGAGCTTGGGTTGCACAAAAGACCAATGATTTTTGACTTTGGTCGATCTGCTCCATGAAGATTTCAACACGTTTTCTTTCGCGTCCTTCAATCTCTATGATCCGGTTAAAGTCACTTTCGGCGTAACGCTTTCCTTCTTCCGGTTCGCCGTCCAGCACTTCATCATCGGCGGTGTAGACATAATCGTCTAATGTCGTTGCTATCTGCTTGACCTTGAAAGGCGTCAGGAAGCCATCATTGATCCCCTCTTTTAGGGAGTAGACGTAAACTGGCTCTCCGAAATAGGCGTAGGTATCAACGTTGTCTTTGCGTTTTGGGGTTGCGGTAAGTCCAATTTGAACAGCCGGGGAGAAATGCTCCATGAGATCACGCCATGAGCTTTCTTCACTCGCCCCGCCCCGGTGACATTCATCAATGATGATTAGATCAAAAAAGTCTTCCGGATAGTCACCAAAATAAGGAGCCGGTTTTCCGTCTTCATCACGGCCCGTCATGAACGTCTGGAATATTGTGAAGAAGATGCTGGCGTTCTTGGGGACCCGGCCCTTCTTTCGAATTTCAGCAGGATCAACCCGCGCCCGAGCATCTTCAGCAAAGGCGGAAAAGGAATTATAGGCTTGATCAGCGAGAATGTTGCGATCAGCAAGAAAGAGAATACGGGGTCGCCGGGTTGGCTCCTCTGTTTGGTTTCGTTCAGAGAGATTCCACCGGGCGTGAAAGAGCTTCCATGCGATTTGAAACGCAATGGCAGTTTTGCCTGTTCCAGTCGCTAAAGTTAGAAGGATACGATCCCGCCCTGATGAGATTGCTTCTAATGCGGCTTCAATGGCGTTGTGTTGATAATACCGTGGTTGCCACTGCCCGCCTCTATCTTCAAAGGGAACGGAGGAGAAGCGATCCCTCCAGCGGTTTTCTTTTTCGAAAAGCCGGTTCCACAGTTCATCTGGCGATGGATAGCCATCAACGTATTCTTCTTTGCCCGTCTCCATATCAACTTCATAGATACGGCGGCCATTGGTGGAGTATGCAAAACGGGACTTCAGTTTTTCGGCGTAGCGTTTTGCTTGGCCCAACCCTTCAGTATCTTCTAACGAGTACTTCTTTGCCTCAACAACGGCGACTTTCTTGCCGTGATAGACAAGAACGTAATCGGCGATTTCGGATTTAGCTCGGCGACCTCCACCCAGAATTCGTCCGGGGCAAATTTCTTCCGGATTGATCTTGGAACGATCAACAACGCCCCACCCCGATTCCCTCAGGGCGGGATCGATCAATTCAAGGCGTGTTTTTGCTTCGTTCCAACTGTCCATTGTGAAACCTTGTCTTACGAAAGTTCGCCTGCAAAGGCTTTTTGAAGAATGGATTGCTTAAGCTCAATCATGCAATCAATCTTTCTTGATATGCAGGCTGCCAATGATCGGGCTGCAAATTCTACTTCGTCTAATTGCTCCGCGACCTCTTCTTGAATAGGAATCGGCGGTGTAAAAAGCGGGCAATCTAGGATGTCGCCTTTTCGTAGGTTGGTCTGATTTTCACCATTATCAAATTCGAGTAAATACATATGCCTATTCAAATGGTGAAAAAGGTACTTCGTCACAAACTTATCTGATCTAATGGCGCAGATTCGTTGGTTTAGAGAGTACTTACCATCGGCGTCCACTAAAAAACACTTTGCCAACGCTTTGCCTTTTGGCACATCACTCATCACAAAAACAATATCATCCTTGCGCAAAGGAAATAATTGATTGTCGCTACGTTTTGCGACCGCCCCTTCACTTGAAATATACTTCGAATTGATGACCACATAACGCCCGTTTTCATCTATGCATTTCTCATGTGCTTTCCCGTTGAAAAATTCACAGGAGTTCGCAAGGCTCACCATGGGCCACGCGTTTCCCTCCGAGTAAAATATTCTCTGCTTGAGGGATGGGAAAAGCTCTTTGGCGTTCGCGAGGTTTTTCTCGGCGTTTTGTTTGGCCCGGTCGATCCCCTCAAACGCCTCATCCAATATGGCGACAATGCGTTTTTGCTCTTCGAGTGGTGGGAGTGGGATTGGCAGGGCTTCAATTTGAGATTTATTTATTGATGGAAATACTGCACCCTCATTACCAGCAATGTCTTTCTCTATAAGTCGCAAGTAATAGAAAAGAAAATTCTTATTTAGCTTCTCATTTGTGCGAATTGCCGCAAGTCCACGCCCGATACAAATGTGATCCGTCGAAAAATTTACCGGCCCTACCGGGGCCCTTACAGACATTAGAATATCACCGGCGAAAGCTTCCTTTGTGGTCTGGGTTGTCCATTTCGAAGGCTTGCCCAAGTATTGGTCGCCGAAATTTTTCTTGCCCTGATAAAACGGCAATCCTTCTGCGTTTTGGTTATAGTATTTGCCTGCGGGGGATTGACCGGCGATTACGTCGCACAATTTTCCGATTTGCCCCTCCTTCCACCCGTCCTTCACAACATCCCCCGAATGCTGGCTAGGATTTCAGCGCTTTCAGCATCAAGCGTTTCAATCTCATTCAGAATGATTTCCGGATCACGCAATGGTTCAGCTTCCGGTGCGTTGGGGTTTTTAACGGAGAGATCAAACGTCGCCTCATCAATATCGGCAACATCAACACTCCATGATTGTTTGCTCTCCGCTAAGGTCGCTTGCTTCTCTACGAAGTCCGCCATGTCCTTATCGTTTAGAGCGTTGGTCTTGCCCAACGACCGTCCGGGATCGAGTTGATAAAACCAGACTTTCCGTGTCGGCTCGCCCTTCTCAAAGAAGAGAACCACAGTTTTCACACCAGCCCCAATGAAGGTACCGCCCGGCATATCGAGCACCGAATGCAAGTTGCAGGTCTCCAAAAGCTCTTTGCGAAGTGCGACAGCGGCATTGTCGGAGTTAGAAAGAAACGTGTTCTTGATAACAACGGCACATCGACCGCCGGGTTTCAGATACTTCATGAAGTGCTGAAGAAAGAGAAAGGCTGTCTCCCCAGTTTTGATGGGGAAGTTCTGCTGCACCTCTTTGCGTTCTTTGCCACCGAAAGGCGGATTGGCAAGAATGATGTCATACTGATCTTTCGCTTGAATGTCTTGGGAGTGATCCGCCAATGTATTCGAGTGAATGATGTTAGGAGCATTAATCCCGTGCAAGATCATGTTCATGACGCCAATGATATAAGCTAGCGACTTCTTCTCTTTGCCATAGAATGTCTTCGCTTGAAGGGTTTCTATATCCTTCGTCTTCTTCGCCGTCGGTTGTAGATAATCAAAAGCTTCACACAAAAAGCCTGATGACCCACAGGCGCCATCATAAATAGTCTCACCGATCTTTGGGTTTGTCACTTTAACCATAGCGCGAATGAGCGGACGTGGCGTGTAGTATTCTCCCCCGTTTCGCCCCGCATTGCCCATGCGTTTAATTTTGACCTCATAGAGATCAGAGAGTTCATGTTTTTCTTCTTGAGATTTGAAGCTCAACTCATCAA
This sequence comes from Nitrospirales bacterium, assembly GCA_021604265.1. The sequence goes on along the minus strand of BQIY01000138.1, from coordinate 1,689 downwards.
CAAGCTCCAACGCATCTCTTAAAGAGTACCCACTGGCGAACTTGTTTTTTATCTCCCCGAAAATCTCTCCGATCTTGTATTCGATAGTGTCGGGACCGGTGGCTCTCTCTTTGAAGCCTTGTAGATAGGGAAAGAGCTTCTCGTTGGTGAACTTGATGAGATCATCACCCGTGATCGCCTTGTCGTGGTCCAACCCGCCCATGGCATTTTTTGGAGCCGCCCATGCCGACCACTTGTGAGCATCATCGATGATGGGTGAATAAGGCTTGCCCTCAAGCTCAGCATCCGTCTGCCGAACGATCTCAAGATCATCTAGATATTTGAGAAAGATGAGCCACGACGCCTGTTCTGTGTAATCAAGCTCGGTCGTACAGCCCGCCTCTTTCCAGAGAACGTCGTCGAGATTTTTGAAAATGTTTTCGAACATTGAGTGATTCCAGTAAGTTGCGCGCAGACTTGCTTATTTTCGATCTACAATCAATCATGTTTTCGGTTTGGGTGGATGAGTTTAGCCCTGAGGCTTCATCTTCGGCTTATAGGTTTTTTTAGGGGAGAAAGAAACTGGGTGGAAGAAATCTGCAGCCTAACAAAGCTGAATGGCATTCTGCACTTTTGCGAGAATTTAATCCAAAATATACTTGGCGTCGAATAAGCGCAAAAAGTCTAAATATATTGTGTGAAAATTGGGGGTAGGAATGTTTGAAAAAACAGACAACAATAATGTCGATAAGAACGGACCTAAGAAAAACGAGAATGTTGCTAGCTTTAGAGCGAGAGAGGGAGTTGAGCCATCATCAATCCCTAAATTGCAATCTCCCTCCTTATCAACCATTCGGTGGCGTCACAATCTTTTAGACTCATTAAGCACCGCCTCCAAAGTAACATCATCAACGAAATCGGTATTGAGTGACGGATATGACGAACTTGACGCTAAAAATATTATTTACGCTTATGCAAAAAGTACAGCAGGCAATAAAGATTTGTTGCAAGCTGTAAAACTTGGTGTTGCTGATAGGCCAATTCCGCATTCCGTTTCTGACGAGAATTTAGACGTTCCACCAGACGGAATTACATTCAAAAACTATTTTATAAAAAACCTGCTAAATCTTGATGGTGCTGATATAGACGCACCAATAATTTTTGAAAATTGTGTGTTTGAATACGGCATCATATTGAGAGATTGCAACACTAAGACCGTTGCATTCAGAAACTGCTATATCCCCTTTATATCGGCAGAACGAATGGGTTGTTCCGGCTCTTTTGCTGTGCGGGGCTCATTTGTTCCACTGGGCCTTCGAGTTGACGGGGCTAGGTTTGATGGCGGGGTGCTTTTATATGGTACTACGATTTGCTGTCCAAAAGTGTTTCTGAATGATGACACGCTTTCCCAAGGAAACCTAGAGAATCATACGACGCTTCGGACTAGGATTCAAACAATGGCACTCTTTGAGGCCGTAAGTCACATGTTTGTATACAGCAATAAGAAACCCAAGACTTCATACGCTTCACAAATTAAGCGATTTGGCCCAAACAACACAAAAATTAAGTTGGAAGATCAACCTTCCTTATTGAAGCGTATTTATTCGTTCGCAATTAAATCAAAAAAGAGAAAGCATTCAACTTCGAATACACAAGAACAACCTTCGGATAGCTTTTTGGTATCAAATTTTTATGCGTCATGTATCCAGC
>BQIY01000137.1 GCA_021604265.1 Nitrospirales bacterium | reverse complement strand
TATTCCTTGTCGGTTGGAGCACCACAATATTCCATCTACTGAGCAACAATGAATCCAATGGCGATCGTTAAAAGAATCAGCAAAGGGATCAGGTATCGGCTGTTGCGAAAGTAGAATGCCCAGGTGCCATCGACAAGATCTTGCTGATTCTTGACGTTTTCTGCGTTATCACTGCCAAAAGCATCGTTGATGATTCTGGTGGCAGTCACTGTATATTGAGCTGCATGCATTGGTATTTGGGCGGCATCGGAACTTTGGTCCATCGGCAACTGAGTATCGGCGAAGAAGCTTGAATGGGTGGCGAACCAGATAGTCAGAACATCTTCCGCTGATGGGTTATCCAGATAGTGATTTTCCTTCAGCAGTGCCTGCCGACGACTGTCCATAGCATTCAGGTCTTCGAACTCGGTGAACGACTCAAGCCAGGTTTCACTTACCAGATCGACAAGTTTTGCAAAAAGCTGCTGGCCAGGCGCGCTTGCCTGCCCTTGCGTTGGGATGCTCTTCAGCAGTCCGTGATGTTGAAACGAACCATCCTTGTTCAGACGGAAATACTGTGACCCGCTTTCGATCCCGATTTTTTCTGGATTGTCACCGTCCGATTTCTTCATAAGCGCTCTTTAACGTCGACAAGTTCGACGATTCGCCTTGGTCCGAAATCACTGCGCTCTGGTATTACTCTCACACGCAGATCATGCCTGCTTTTGAACCAGTCAATGATTTGCTGATCTATGGCGGCATCTTTCGCATCGGTTTCCATATCGGTCATGAAGTAGAAGATGTCATGGGTCAGCATGGACATGATACCGACGTCAGCAGTTCCAAAGCGGATTTTTACTTTCAGGTTTTCTCGCGCCTCCAGCTTTTTATTCAGTCTGTCCATGGCATACTTGTGTTTGCGTTTCTGATCTTCCAGTTCGTCCTCAGCTGTCCAGCGGGTTTCTTTGTCTTTAAACATCAGAACAAGTGTCAACAACACAAAATAGTAGGCAGTTGGAATGGCAACCAATGTCCAGGCAAAAACCGTTGGGTGCTCATTTGACAGGAAGGCATCAATGCATAACCCCAGGCCCAGGAGGGCAATGACGCCCATGACCGGTTGTAGCTTTTCATTAGCCAGGAACGATAACAATGTTCAATTATCCTGCGAGGTCAGGCTGATGCTCATGTCATAGCTTATCAACAATCACCTCTCCAAACCGATTCGCCAATTGTATTTTCATCTCATCAGAAAAATCATTGAGACCCAGAAACAATGTTTGGATTTGCACCAGGTATTCGGAGTCCAGCAGCGATTGTGCCCCTTGATCCGTCATGCCGGTCTGAGCCAGATTCAATTCAACCAGTTGCTGGGTCATCGGTGCATTGGCGATCATTCTGACACCTCTATCTTTGATGTCATTATGATAGAGCCAAAGTGTTGTGACCTGCATTGGGGCAGCCAACACAAGGCTTTCAACGGCACGATCGCAGAGATCGTTGTGGCTCAAATCGAGAACACAGACGTTGTGAAGGAACTTTGATACCGAGATATAAACGAAGCTGTCATGACTGATTTCATTAGCTTGCAGATGCAGTTCTTCAACGTTTGCGAGATATTCGGATTTTGCAAGATACTCAAAGCCTCGATCACCAATATCGTTAAACCCCAGATCCAGAAACCGGAGATTCTGGAGATTGGGTGCATTGGCCAGTTCCTGCGCGCCGTTTTCGGACAGGCTGTTTTTTGAATACCCGCCGCCGCCCAGACTGAGCCGGGTAAGCTCGGTCAATCCATCGGGTAACGTGAAGACCTGTGCAGCCTGTGAATCCAACCTCACGTTAAAGAGCTCTAGTTCGGTCAGCTGGCTCCACAGTGTGGATTCAGCCAGCAATTGAATCCCCTCATTGCCCAGGTTCGCTGAGATATAGCCTGAACACCGAACTCTTGTCAGCGACGGAAAATAACCCTTGATAAACTCTCGCATGACATCTGGTTGGCTGTCATCGTCCGAAAAAACGATAGATTCAAGCTGGTCGAATTGGCCGAATGAAAAAAGCACTGTTGCGCCATACACCGCTAGCGTGGTTTCGGTGAGGTCCAGGTGTTTGACGCGAGCGAGGGCTGGATCGGCTACAAAACTTTTTAATCCTGCCAGTTCCTCATTGTCAATGAGTGACAAGGTAGACACGGGTGCTTTGTCCAGGGCAAGTTGCAAGTTGCCATCAAAAATTTCGATATCGATAACAAGTTCTTCAACCAGACCCAGATGCCAGAACGCGTTAACAACGTATGCCGGTAGTGAATACTGGCGAACCCAGAGATCGCCGTATTCGGCTAACAGTGCCTCCGTTTGTTGGTGTAGAGCCCTTTGCTCGATGCTGCCGTCACTGGCATCAGCTAGTTGACATTGCAATCGGATAAACCCGGCATATTGATGATCACCATCCTGCTCAACCGCATCGGCATATTGGAGGCGCAGTGAGATGTTTGCCGGGTCATTGGTGATGTCGTTGAGCAATCCTGGCATTGGTCGTTTGTTCACCTTCAAGTCAAGAGCGCCCGGGCCGTCAGGTCGGACACTCTTCATTTCTTATCCTCATTTTTCGATATTGATTTCATCTCGATGTTCTCGAGTTGAAGAATCATCTTGCATAGAAGATTACCTCAGGCGTGCTGTCACTGCCACCGCTGGAGTCGGAGTCGGAGGCGGGGGGAGCTGGAATAAAAAGGTGTCGGCGAATAGGGAAAAAGGAAAAATGGGAAAAAGGTGTCGGAGGGATTAATTTCTAACCAATCTAAGCGCTCAAAATTGTTAGCCCAAGACTGTTTCCACACGCCCTATACATCACAGCAAGTGGAATTTCTGTGCCCGGTAGGTCGATTGCACTATTGGAGGCCTGGTCAACTACGTCAGCTGTGGGGATCCAGCCAATGAATTGATCAAAATTTAATCCCTCCGTCCCCATTAATGCCTCGCTAGAAATTGCCCTCTTAAGTTGCTAAGTTGTGAGTGTCCCAACCAACCGCACTGATGAGAGAATGAAGGAATAGAAAATGTTGAGAAAGATGCCCGCTTATTTGCTGCTCATCCTGGCCGTAGGGATATCCCCTCTCACTCAAGCGGACGAAGTTGAAGAAGAAACTGAAGTCGAAATCCCCGAACCCACGCTGTTTACTACCGAGCACTCCATGGAATTTAATGGAGAGAGGGTCGATTTCCAGGCGATTGCAGGTGAAACCTATCTCAAAGATTTGGAAGGCAAGACTAAAGCAAGCATCTTCACTTTCGCCTATATCAAGACTAACCTGGAAGAAAGTGAGGTTCGCCCGGTAACGTTCGTCTGGAATGGTGGGCCGGGCTCATCGTCCACCTGGCTTCATATCGGCAGTTATGGGCCGAAGAGGGTCGTGGTTCCTTCTGATGGTGAGCACGCGGGCCTGCCTCCCTACCCAATCATCGATGCGCCGGAAACGATTCTTGATGTCACCGATCTGGTTTTCATCGATCCGGTTGGCACAGGTTTCTCCAGAGCGTTGGGCGAATACGAGGGCAAAGATTTTTGGGGACTCAATGAAGATGCGGATTCCATGGCGCTGTTCATTCAAACCTGGATTAATGCGCAGAACCGTTGGAATTCTCCGAAATTCCTGCTGGGTGAAAGCTTCGGCACGACGCGTGCCGCGGCCGTGGCGCAGCGTATGGAAGAGGACTTATCGATAAGCCTCAATGGCATTCTTTTCATCTCGCAAGCTTTGGATTATCAGGGGTCTACTCCCTACGTAAGAGATAACGTTGTTTCATTCATTACTTACGTGCCCACAATGGCAGCCACTGCGCTCTACCACAACAAGGTTGAACCGTTACCGGAAAGCCAGGAGGTTTTTCTGCAGCAAGCTAGGGATTTCGCAGTAAACGAGTACCTTCCCGCTCTCTTTAAAGGCAACACTATTTCGCGGGATGAGTATCTTGCTGTCAGGGATCGATTGGCCTACTTCACAGGGCTAAGCACAGACTATATTGACAAGGCTAATCTGCGAATTCAGGGAGATCGCTTTGCCAAAGAGTTGCTCCGCGACGAAGGCATCGCTGTCGGACGAGCTGACTCACGCTATACACAGGATCAAATTGACGACCTAGCCGCCGAAACGAACCGCGATCCCGCTGGCGATGGGATTTCTGCCGCATACAAGGCGGCATTGATGACATATATGCGCAGCGACTTGGGCGTTGATTGGGACAGACAGTATCTTAGCCCGGCGGACCCGGATCTAAGCAGAAACTGGAATTGGAGAACTGTGCCAGAAGGTTCTTCCTGGGAGCCCGCCTATGTGAATACCGCCCATGACCTTGCAGCAGCTCTTCGCGTCAATCCCTCGCTGAAGGTATTCGTCGCTTCAGGGTATTATGATTTGGTTACCCCATTCTTCGATGCTGAATACACCTTAAATCGCCATGACATTTTGCCAGGCCGAATGCAGTACGAGTATTACCAAGGTGGGCACATGATGTATGTTCATGAACCAGCCAGAATAAGATTGTTGAAAGATTCGCGGCAGTTCATCCAGTCGCAAATTCCAGCGCGCTGACAGATCACTGCAAAGGAGTTAAAACCCGAGGCGGCAGAGTAGAAAGTAGTTAGCTCCAGACAAAGGAACGCCCGATTTCCTATCACTTTCAAGTTTCGAAGCTTCGACACCAGGACAAACTCCGGATGTCAGCCATCGAACTTGCCTGATCTCCTGCTTAGCCGCAGTAAAACGCAGCTGTCCGCGCACTTCTTTACTATTTGAATCTATTGTATTTTTATACTGACACCGTTTGCTGTATAAGCAATAAACTTGATTAATGGACCAACACACAAGGCAATCGTCTATGTCACGCAGTAGAAGACAAAAAATTATCTCCCACGGGCTAAGGTTCAGCATCTTAAGCTATCTGTTGGTTTTCGCGAACTCTGTCTTTGCGCAAGATAGCTCATCAAACCTACCGGATTGGTTGTCGCTCGGATTTCAACAGCAAACTCGCATGCAGGTGCTCGATGGGCAATTTCGAGCTGGTCTGGAGGGTGATGATCAGGGCTTGGAGATACGCAATACGCTTTCAGCGAAGGCTAGTTTCGACAGCTTCACCATAGAAACCGAGATTGCTGACATGCGCACATTCCTTACCGATAGTGATACGCCCCTCGATAGCTTCACCAATAATCCACTGGATATTCTACAAGCCAATATTACGGTTCCCTTCTCCGGCGTATTTAGCGCAGAGGATGAAGGGTTTATCAAGGTTGGTCGCTTCACCATGGATCAGGGCAGTCGCCGCTTTGTTGCGCGCAATCGCTTTCGTAACACTATCAATTCCTTCGCCGGAGTACACGCGGGACTGGAGAGTGGAAACACATCGTTGGAGCTGTTCTACACGCGCCCCACGGTACGAAGAGTTGACGGTGACTTTGCTGATAACAAGCCACGCCTGGACAAGCAATCAGATGACATATTCTGGGGGGCATACCTAACAACACAGCTCACTGCCCAATCAGATAGCTTACAACTGTATCTTCTCGGGGCAGATGAAAAACGCGACCAACCTTCTAACCAGCGCTTCGATGTATTAAGTATCGGTGCACGGTTCTTTCGAAACCCTGCCATGGGTCGCTGGCACTACGACGCGGAGGCGCTCTATCAGTTTGGTGACGCGCCGGCGTTGGATGCAGCCTCCGCGCTTCGCGACCACGAGGCTGAGTATTTACATCTGTCACTTGGCTACACTTTTGATTCGAGCTGGCAGCCGCGTCTAAGCTTCCTCTACCACTATGGCAGTGGTGACAAGGATCCTTTGGATGACGAATCGAATGAGCTGGATCATCTCTTCGGCGTGCCGCGCCCGGATTTTGGACCCACAGGGCTCTACCGTGCCTTCCAACGTATTAACACCAAGTCGCCGGGCCTTATGCTGAACCTACAGCCCGCCAGCAATGTTGATGCCTATATCCGGGTGCAACTGCCCGAGCTGGCTGAGCAAGCCCAAGGCTGGCGCACTACACGATTCCGTCATCCCGGGAACCTGGGCGAATCCGATCTCGGCACGCAATGGGAAACCCGGGTCCGCTGGAATTTGTTGGACAATAAGCTGACTATCGATGGCGGCTACACTTGGATAGATTCAGGTCCTTACATGGACCTGGTGAACAAGGGCGACAGCCACTATTTTTATATACAGACTATAGTACGGCTGTAATTTCAGAGTATAAAGGTGTCGGAGAGTAAAAAGGTGTCGGAGGGATTAATTTTTGATCAGAAAGTAAAAAGGGGTAAAAAGGTGTCGGAGGGATTAAATTTTGATCACTCTTAGGAACCTTGGAATTAGAAACCGCCTCGCACTATTCGATAGTCAATAGATTCAGACATGTTCATCGGTCAGATCAAGCCTAAGACTGGACGGCCGGCCGAATATGGCGAGGGTGATCAACCA